>JAYZAP010000257.1:0-6677 GCA_036339655.1 Pseudomonadota bacterium
CTTCGGTGGGACATATGTGCGTTTTGGCGGGCGTCGCGGCGCTTGCCCGATGCCATTGTGCGTTGACAGCGGCATCGCGCGGCGCGCCGCTCCTACCCAAAACACACATATGACCCATCAAATGACCCTGTACTCTCTGAAGACGCTCTAAGCTGTGCTATGGGTGAGAAACGACCGGCAGAGGCGCGGAGGGAACCATGGACGCGGACGCCATCAAGACCATGCGACTCTACTCCCAGGTTGAGCGGGTCTACGACGACCTGCGCCACGCCGGCATCGGCGATGACGACCCCCTGACCGTCGACGCCCTGTCGGCCTTCGACCAGTATCACTATTTCGGCACCGAGGCGGTCGACGAGGCCATTGGCGCGCTCAACATCGGCCCGCATAGCCGGGTGCTCGACGTCGGTTCGGGCCTCGGCGGCCCGGCCCGGGTCATGGCCACCCACAGCGGCTGCCAGGTCACCGCCCTGGAGCTCCAGGCCGACCTCGACCAGGTCGGCAAATCGCTGACTGCGCGCTGCGGCCTCGCCGGGAATGTCGACCATGTCTGCGGCGACGTATTGGAGACCGCCCTGGCGCCCGGTGGCCACGACGCGGTGGTGAGCTGGCTAGCGCTCTACCACATTACCGATCCGGCCCGGCTGTTCGCCCGGCTGGCCGACGCCGTCACGCCCGGCGGCGGGCTCTACGTCGAGGACTTTCACCGCCTGGGCGACTTCACCGACCAGGAACAAACCGTGCTCGACCAGGTGCTCTATGCCCAGAGTGTGCCCCTGCGTGATGAGTATATCACAACTGTCGAGGCCGCCGGCTTCACCGACGTACGGTTCACCGACATGACCGCGCCCTGGACGGAATTCGTCAGCGAACGCGCCGCCGCCTACCGCGCCCGCCTCGACGAGCACGCCGCCGTCCACGGGGCCGATGTGGCCGGCGGTCTCGACACCTTTTACCAGGCCGTCGTAAAGCTGTTCCGGGGAGGCCGTTTCGCCGGGGTGCGGCTGACCGCCACAAAACAACAGGAGTGATGACCATGGCCCTCGATTGTCTGTTCACGCCGCTCCAGGTCGGACCGGTGGAGATTCGCAACCGTATTTTCTCAACCGGCCACCAGACCGTGCTGGTCAACGACGGGGCGCCCAATGAAGCGCTGATTGCCTATCAGGAGGCGCGGGCCCGGGGCGGCGCCGGGCTGGTCATCATCGAGGTCGCGGCGGTCCACGAGACCGCGTTCTTTTCGAGCCACACCATCAAGGGCTATCTCGACGATTGCATCCCCGGCTACCGACGCCTCGCCGAGGCGGTCCACGGCCACGGCTGCAAGGTCTTCGGTCAGTTGTTCCATCCCGGCCGCGAGGTCTACGGCGGCCGCCCCGACGGCACCCGGGCCATTGCCTGGGCGCCCTCGGCGGTGCCGGCGGAGCGCTACGGCCTGATGGCCAAGCCCCTGCCCTTAGGCTTGGTCGAGGACCTCATCGAGAGCTACGGTGACACCGCCGTGCGCATGCAAAAAGCCGGCCTCGACGGCGTCGAGGTCGTCGCCAGCCACGGCTACCTGCCGGCCCAGTTTCTCAATCCCCGGGTCAACAGCCGCGATGACCGCTACGGCGGCAGCTTTGATAACCGCCTGCGCTTCATGCACGACGTGGCCGCCAACATCCGCGCCAAGGTCGGCGACGCCATGGCCGTGGGCCTGCGCATATCCGGCGACGACATGGAGCACGACGGCATCGAGCCGGCAGAAACTCTGGCCGCCATCGAGGCTCTGGCCGGGGACGGGGTCTTTGATTACTACAACGTCATCGCCGGTTCCTCGGCGACCCATGGCGGGGCCGTCCATATCGTGCCGTCCATGCGCATCGAGACCGGCTATATGGCGCCCTTCGCGGCGACGGTGAAGGCGGCCATTGATAAGCCTGCCACCCGTAGACCAATATTCGTCGCCGGGCGCATCAACCAGCCGCAAATTGCCGAGACCATCGTCGCCTCGGGCCAGGCCGACATGTGCGGCATGACCCGGGCGATGATCTGCGACCCGGAGATGGCCGGCAAGGCCGAGGCCGGGCGCCTGGATGACATTCGCGCCTGCATCGCCTGCAACCAGGCCTGCATCGGCCACATGCAGATCGACGCGCCGATCTCCTGCATCCAGCATCCCGAGACCGGCCGCGAGACTGCCTTTGGCGCCCGGACACTGGCGCCCGCACCCAAGACCGTCATGGTGGTCGGCGGCGGGCCCAGCGGCATGAAGGCGGCGGCGGTGGCGGCCGAGCGCGGCCATAAAGTCACCCTCTATGAGCGCGGCACGCAACTCGGCGGCCAGGTGCTGCTGGCCCAACTGTTGCCCGGCCGGGCCGAGTTCGGCGGCATCGTTACCAACTTCTTAGGCGAGATGGCCCGCGCCGGGGCCACGGTCGAGATCGGTGTGGAGGTTGACGCCCCTATGATCCGCCATGCCGCCCCGGACGCGGTGGTCATCGCCACCGGCGCGACGCCGCGGTGGCCGGCTATCGAGGGCGTGGGGGACGCCCATGTGGTTGACGCCTGGCAGGTGCTCCGGAACGAAGCCAATGTGGGCGGCTCGGTGGTCATCGCCGACTGGCTGGGCGACTGGATCGGCCTCGGCCTGGCCGAGCAACTGGCCCTGGACGGCCACCGGGTGCGCTACGCCACCACCCAGCGCATGGCCGGCGAGGGAATTCAAAGCTACATCCGCGATCAGACCATCGCCGAGCTGACCAAGCTAGGCGTCGAAATGACCAGCTATGCGCGACTGTTCGGGGTCGACGCCGACACCGCCTATTTCATGCAAACCACCAGCGGCGAGCCCATCGTCATGGCCGACACCGAGACCGTGGTGCTGGCCCTCGGCCACGAGCGCCATGGCGGCCTGGAGGACGCCCTGGCGGACTACGACGGCAAGGTCCATGTGATCGGCGACTGCGTTACGCCGCGCACCGTGGAGGAAGCGGTGCTCGAAGGCCTCGAAGCGGGCTCGCTCATTTAACCCGGAGGATCGACCATGGCCCTCGACCACCTGTTTTCACCGCTCCAGGTCGGACCGGTGGAAATTCGCAATCGCATCTTCTCCACCGCCCACATGACCGTGCTGGCCCGCGACCGCAAGCCGACCGACGAGTTGGTCGCCTACCACGAGACCCGGGCCAGGGGCGGCGCCGGGCTGGTCATTGTCGAATCCGCCTCGGTCCACTGGACCGGCAACCCGATTCTGATCAAGCTCTATGACGACGACTGCATCCCCGGCTACGCCCGCATCGCCGGGGCGGTGCATAGCCACGGCTGCAAAATGTTCATCCAGATGGGCCATCAGGGGCGCGAGAACATCGGCAGCGAGGATGGCGCCCTGCCCGTGGCCTACGCCCCGTCGGTGGCGCCCAACGAGCGCTTTCACGTCATGCCCCGGGCGCTCAGCCGCGAGATGATCGCCGACATCGTCGGGGCCTACGGCGCGGCGGCAACGCGGGTCCGGGAGACCGGCGCCGACGGCATCGAGCTGTCGGCCAGTCAGGGCTACCTGCTGTCGCAATTCCTCAATCCCCGGGTCAACAGCCGCGACGACGACTACGGCGGCTCCCTGGAAAACCGCCTGCGGATTCACCGGGAAATCATCGCCGCGGTGCGTGGCTCGGTGGGCCGCTATTTGGTAGTCGGCATGCGTATATCCGGCGACGAACTGGAGCACGACGGCCTGACCCCCGGCGAAAGCCTGGACGCCGCCATGCTGCTCGACGGCGATGGCGGGCTCGACTACTTCAACGTCATTACCGGCTCGTCCACCGGCCTCGCCGGCTCGGTCCACATTGTGCCGCCCATGAACATCGAGGCCGGCTACGGCGCGCCCTACGCGGCCGCCATCCGTGAAAAGGTCTCGATACCGATCTTCGTCGCCGGACGCATCAACCAGCCGCAAGTGGCCGAGAGCATCGTCGCCACCGGCCAGGCCGACATGTGCGGCATGACCCGAGCCATGATTTGCGACCCGGACATGGCCAACAAGGCGCGCGAGGGCCGGTTCGACGACGTGCGCGCCTGTATCGCCTGCAATCAGGCCTGTATCGGCCATATGTGGCAGGGCTTCCCGGTGTCCTGTATCCAGAACCCAGTGACCGGGCGCGAGACTCAATATGGCGTTATTGAGCCCGCCGTCAGGTCGCGCCAGGTAATGGTCGCCGGCGGCGGACCGGGCGGCATGCAGGCCGCCGCCGTGGCCGCCCAGCGCGGCCATCATGTGACGCTTTATGAGAAAGAACCTCGGCTCGGCGGCCAGGCATTGCTCGCCCAGATGCTGCCCGGCCGGGCCGAGTTCGGCGGCATCATCACCAACTTCACGCGGGAAATGGAACTGGCCGGGGTCGAAGTGGTGAGAGGCGTCGAGGTCACCGCCGCGCTGATCGCCGAGGCGGCGCCGGACGCCATCATCGTCGCCACCGGCGCCAGTGTTCGCCGGCCGCCCATCGAGGGCGCCGAGGAGGCCCATGTGGTCGACGCCTGGCAGGTCATCCGCGACCAGGTCAACACCGGCCAGCGGGTGGTCATCGCCGACTGGCGCTGCGACTGGGTCGGCATGGGCCTAGCCGAGAAGCTGGCGCGCGACGGCTGCGCCGTGACCCTGGCGGTCAACGGCAACATGGCCGGCCAGTCGCTACAGCAATATGTCCGCGACCGCTGGGTCGGCGAGCTGCACAAGCTCGGGGTGAAGATCATCACTTACGCCCGGCTCGGCGCCGTCGACGCCAACACGGTCTATTTCGAGCACACCACCAGCGGCCAGCCAATCCTCTGCGACGGCGTCGACACCCTGGTCACGGCCCTCGGCCACGAGCCGGTCACCAGCCTGGAACAGGAGCTTGCCGGCTACACCGGCGAAATCCACCTGATCGGCGACTGCCTAAGCCCGCGCACCGCCGAGGAAGCCGTGCTCGAAGGCTTCAGGGCGGCGTTGGAGATTTAATCGAGATTACGGAATGATCAACACCAAGGTACAAAGCTACCAAGAAGCAAGAAAGACTCTTTGGGGCGCTTGGCGACACGAAATCTTCTCTTCCTTGGTGACTTGGTGACTTGGTGGTGAATCATTTTCTCTTCTAGAATTTGGCGGTGTCGGGCACCGGGTTGACCCGGCGGAGCCAGCGAATGGTGTCGCTGGCCGCTTTCTGGCCGCCGGCCACCAGCAGGATTTCGCCGGAGGTCCAGCCGGCCTCGTCGGAGCACAGGTAGACCGCCGCGTTGGCGATGTCCTCGGGCTTGCCGATGCGGTTGATGGGGAAGAACGAGGCGCGGTCGGCGCGGGCGTCATCGCTGGCTATGTGGCGGGCGACCAGCGGGGTGTCGATGAGCGACGGCGCGATAGCGTTGATCCGCACGTTGTGGCGACCGAGCTCGACGGCCAGGGTGCCGGTCAGACTGATCAGCGCCGCCTTGGCCGAGCCGTAGACGCCTTCTAGCGGCGCCGGAAACACCCCGTCGATGGAGACGATGTTGCAGATCGCGCCGCCGCCGGCCACGGCCATGTGCCGCGCCGCCGCCTGGCACATAAAAAACGGCACCCGCACGTTGAGGGCATAGACCGCATCGAAGCCTTCCGGTGTGGCCTCTTCCAGAGGGCCGATACCACCGGATACGCTGCTGCCTCCGCCGGCATTGTTGACCAGGACATCGAGGCCGCCCATGGCGGCGTGAGCGTCGGCGACTAGTCCGAGCCCCTGATCCATGTCCGAGACGTCGGCGGTCATGACCCAGGCCTGGCGGCCCAGGGCCTCGATTTCGCCGGCCACCGCCTTGAGTTCACTCTCGGAGCGCGACGCCAGGGTCACGTCGGCGCCCTGCCCTGCCATGGTCAGGGCCGTGGTCCGTCCGATGCCCCGGCCGGCGCCGGTAACCACAACTTTCTTACCCTCGTATGAAAACATTCCGCTCACTCCCTGAATACTGTTCGGCGATCCCGTGGTAGCCGCATTCGTCCGCTTGATGCAATCAGGTTATGCCCGGACGAGGTCGGCGACGCAGGCTTCGAGCTTTGCCAGGGTGGCGGCCAGGGCGTCGCGATCGCCGGGGGCCAGGGCGGCCGTCAAGGCAGCCTCCAGGTCTAGCGCCTGGGGCACGATGCGGCGGTAGGTGCGGCGGCCCTTGGGGGCGAGGCGCAGCAGGGTCGAGCGCCGGTCCACCGGATTGGCTTGCTTGCGCACATGGCCCGCCGCCACCAGGCTGGCCACGGCACGGCTGACCTTGACCTTGTCCATGGCGGTACGCCGGCAAAGCTGGTTAGCGGTGAGCGGTGCAAAATTTCCCAGCACCGCCATGACCCGCCATTCCGGAATGGTTAGGCCGAAAGCCTCGGAATAGCGCCGGGCAAAGGCCTGGCTGATGTGGTTGGTGACGATGGACAGGCGATAGGGCAGGAAGTCGTCGAGCGCGAAGTCGATGGCGCCACCGTCGTCGCGTTGCCTCATGACATCGAGTCCCTTATTGCCTGTTGCCATTAGTTACAAATGAAACTATAACATTCCGGACCCGCCATAGTGAAGCATAAACGGGAGCCACCCATGCGCCGTGACATTCCGGTCCAGCGAATCGAGGGCCGGGCCTCGCGCCAAGCCCACGCCGACATTCCCAAGGATACCTACGAGCGCGAGCTCGGCCGCGAAGGCTTCTTC
>JAYZAP010000258.1:0-3425 GCA_036339655.1 Pseudomonadota bacterium
AACCACTCTGGAGCTGGGCCGCGCGGTCGCTGATGGCCTGTTCGACCGTGGCGGCCAGTTCGCCCACCGTGCGCACGTCGGCCCCCAGATTGATCGGAATCGAGATGTCAAATTTGTCCTCAAGGGTCATGAGAAAATCGAGGATGATCACGGAATCAACGTCCAGATCGGCGTTGATGTCGGTCGCCTCGGTCAATTCGATGGCTTGGGTATTGAAGGGCCCAAGGAGTTCGTAGATCTCCGCGAACACCGTTGTGCCGCTGGTCGCTGGTGTATCGCTCGTCATGTCATTCGAATCTTCGCCGTTGTCCATGCCGGGCAATCATACGCCGGAACCGCCGCCGTCTAAAGCCACCCATGTTCCCTATACCACGCGGCGGTGGTGATAAAGCCTTCTTCCATGGTCACCGTGGGCGACCAACCGGTGGCGGCGGCCAGGGCGTGGCCGTCACAGACCCAGTCCGGGTGGTACAGCTCACGGACCTTGCCCGGCGTCACCATCGGCGTGCGCCCAATCAGGCCATAGGCCGCAGCGCTGGCGGCGGCTGCCGCCAGCAGAACCGCGTATGGCACCGGGACGCAGGTGACCCGGCGGCCCAGGGCCCGGCCACCGGCCGCGGCAACCTCGTGCCAACTGTAACCAACCGGGTGGCGATCGCCGACTTCGAAGATCGCGCCGACGCCCGCCCCCGACGCCAGCAGGGCGACCACCGCCGCCGCCAGATCGGTGCCATGGATCAACGACAGCCGCTGACCGCCGCCGGCCGGCACCACCATGAAGCCGGATCGCCATTGCTTGAAAAACGCCAGGGTCGTCCGGTCGCCCGGACCATAGACCGCTGCTGGGCGCAGGATGGTCCAGTCGAGACGTTCGCCGTGGTGCAACAACGCCTGCTCACCATCGCGCTTGCTCGCGCCATAGGCAGAAAGAGCCGGCTCGCGGGCGGCGAGGGACGACATCTGGATGAACCGTGGCGGTCTTTCCAGGCCGGTCGCCGCGGCCGCGAGCCGCGCTGTGCCACCAACATTTACTGCCTGGAAGCCGGAGCGGTCGACGGCCCCGACCACGCCGGCGCAATGGATAACCGCATCGGCGCCGGTGACAAGTTCGGTCAGGCTAGGGGAATCTCCAAGGTCACCGGCAACCGGGACCACGCCGCCCGGCAGCGTGGCATCGCGGCGGCGCACCAAGGCGCTGACCCGCCAGCCCTGGGCAATCAGCTCATGGGCGATATGGCCACCGACGAATCCGCTGGCTCCGGTCATGGCCACCATACCGGCGGTCATGGCAGCACGCCGCCCGGGCGGCCGGGCGCGTCAAAGGTTATCGGGCGGCGTGGGTTCAGTCGGCTGCGGCCAGCCGCACCACCGAGGCCCGCACCCGAGCCTGCTCGGCGGCATGGGCCACGGCCTGGTCCGGGTAGTTGCCGGCGAGGTAGGTTTCCTTGACCGACGAGCGGCTCAGCTTACCCGACGAGGTGTGGGGCAGGCTGCGCGGTGGCGCCAGCACCACGTCGCAGCCGACACCGGCGGTGCTGCGCACGGTGGCTTCGATCTGGCGGACGATGGCGAGGCGGGACTTGTCGTCGGTCAGCCGGCTCGCCATGACGATAACCACTTGTTCAACGCCATCGTCGCCGGTTACCGAGAACGCGGCGACATCGCCGGTCCGCACCCCGGCCAGTTGCTCGACCGCCCATTCGATGTCCTGGGGCCAGATATTACGGCCGTTGCAGATGATGAGGTCCTTGGTGCGCCCGGTTATCACCAAGTCGCCGTCGATCATGTAGCCCATGTCGCCGGTATCGAGCCAGCCGTCGTCGTCGAGGATTCCGGCGGTCATTTCCGGATCCTGAAAATAGCCCGACATGACGCTGGGGCCCTTGATGAAGATCCGGTCGATCCGGCGGTCCGGCTGCCGGGTGCCGCTGTCATCGCGAATCTCGATATCATGGCCGGGCATGGCGTGGCCGCAAACCACGAATGAACGAGCGCCACTGTCGCCAACGTCGTCGCCCGCCGGCACTGCCCGGTGGGTGGTCGAGTAGTGCTTGCGGTTGATACGGTCGAGGTCGATGCCGCCGTCGACCGGCGCGAAGCTGACAGCCAGGGTCGATTCGGCGAGGCCGTAACTGGCGACAAAGGCGTCGCCGCGAAACCCGCAGACCGAGAAGGTGTCGCGGAAACGCTCAAGCACGTCGGGCCGGATCATGTCGCCGCCGATGCCGGCGACCCGCCACGATGACAGGTCGATGGCGTTGGCCGAACCGTTGAGTGCCCGACGCGAACACAGGTCGTAGCCCAGGGTCGGGCTGAACGACAGGGTGCCGGCGTTGGCGGAAATCACCTTGGGCCACAGCAGCGGCCGGCGCACGAAGTCCGAGGTCGCGATGTAGTCGATGGAAAGCTGGCTGAGGATCGGCGACAGGGTGAAGCCGACCAGGCCCATGTCGTGGTACAGCGGCAGCCAGGATACGCAGCGGTCGCCCGGCCGTGCCGTCAGACCGTCATGGGTAATGGCGCGCATGTTGCTCAGCGAGCTATGCTGGGACACGGCGACGCCCCGGGGGAACCGCGTGCTGCCCGACGAATACTGAATGTAACAGGGATCGTCCTTGGTGAACGGCCGCAGCTCGGCGCCGTCTTCGGGCAGGGCGAGAAAGTCTTCCGGCGTGCCGGTCATGGCGATGTCGAGATCGGCGATCGCCTCGTCGAGGAAACTGATGACTGTGGCCGGGGCCACCGCCGCCACCGCGCCGGCGCTTTGGATCATGCGCTCGATGCGCTGAACGTAGGGGTCGTGGCCGCCCAGGTTCATGGGCAGCGGCAGGGGCACGGGGATCAGGCCGGCGTACTGGCAGGCGAAGAAGAAAATCAGAAAATCCGGGTTGGTCTCGGCGACACTCGCCACCCGCTCGCCACGGGCTAGGCCGGCGCGAACAAAACGGCGCGCCATGGCCATGGCTTGGTCGCGCAATTCGCCATGGCGCAGGCGTTCGCCAATCTCACAGCTTGAATTATAGAAGTTGCACCCGGTCTCGCCTTTGGCGGCGTAGTCGAGACCCTCGGTCAGGGTTTCGAATTCCGCTCTCTTCAGAGGCAGGCTGGAATTGGTCGTGGGCGTAGGGTCAAACATACAGGATAAACTCTTTAGAACCGACCATGGAATTTTTGCCAGGGGGGATTTTCGAAATATTCAAAAGACTAGCCGGGTCGAATCCTCCACGGCAGCGCCGAGATGAAACATTCGCATGACGATTTACAAGCACCATTTGGTAACTATCCCTGCTTCGCAATACACTCACCGAACAAGTCTCATCACGCCATCGCTTCGAACAGTCGCTCCGATGATCTGCGTTTTGCGACCCTCAATGGTGTCTCGCGCTTGTTTTCAGCATGATAAGAATGGAGTCCCCGTCGCTCTC
>JAYZAP010000259.1:0-4159 GCA_036339655.1 Pseudomonadota bacterium
ACGGCGGTTTCGGCCAGACCTGTATTGGGCGTCAAGCGGGCGAGGAAGCCGAAGGCGGCGCCACGTTGAACCCATACGAAGCCGGCAATTCCAAGCCCGAGCAAAACCGTGCCGGCGATGGCCGCTGCGGCGAGGGTCCCCTCTGCCCCAAGGGTAACCAGCGCAACGATGCCGACCATGGACCACAGAAGGAGGTTCAGGGCCCGGACGGTCAAGTCAACCGTCACCGAAGCGCTGATGTGGACGCCGTTGCGACTGTCAAAGGTGAGAATCCGGGTCTTGACCACCTCGCCGCCGACGGTCGCCACCGGCAGCAGGGTGTTGACCGCGCCGCCAATCCACAAGGCGTCCAGGACGCGATGGAAGCGCGGCGCCAGGCCTGTAGTGAACAACAGCTGCCAGGACACACGGTGCTGATGACCAGGTGCGGCAGCCAGGCGAGAGGCAGAAGCAACAAGCCCCACCCGGATGAGGCAAGAAGCGCAAGAACCGTCCCGGCGCCGTGACAGACGACCAACAGGACCGCGACGGCAAGGCCACAAATTAGCCCCAAATGGGTGATAAATCTCATAACGGTCGGACTATGGCGGCCAAGGCCGGCTAACTCAACGACACTGGACGGCCCTTGTTTAGGTTCGCGCAACCCCCGTATGCTCCCTATGGAAACACCATGCGCCTGATTTTTGCTCTCGTATTCCTCACCATTCTGGCTCTCGCGCCGAGCCTCCGCGCCGATGAAACCCCGGCCCAGGCTGCGGTGCAAAGCCTTCACGACGCCTTGCTCGATGTCATGCAAGCCGCCGACGCCCTGGGCTTCGATGGCCGCCGCGACTACCTGGAGCCGGTCATGAGCGAAGTCTTCGACATGCCGGTCATCGCCCGTGTGTCCGTTGGTAGTCACTGGCGCAAGGCTGCCGCCCCGGACAAGCAACGTCTGGTGGCGATGATTTTCCGCCTCAGCGTCAGTACCTACGCGGCGCGGTTCGACGGCTTCTCCGGCGAGAGCTTCGCCATACTCGCCGAGGAACCGGCGCCCCGGGACACCCGCATGGTTCGCACGGAAATCGTCAAGGCGGACGGCGATACGGTACGGCTCGACTATCTACTCCATGAATCCGACAACGGCTGGCGCATCGTCGACGTCTATCTCGACGGCGTGTACAGCGAATTGGCGCTTCGGCGAGCGGATTACGCCTCGACGCTGAAGAGTGGCGGTTTCGACGCCCTGTTCACGCAGCTTGAGAAGAAAATTGAAATTATCGAAGCCGAGGAACGCTAAGCCACCATCACTGCGCCGTCGCAAATCAACTGGTCAATCTCGTCATCGCTGTAGCCGTGCTCGGCCAGCACCTCGCGGGTGTGTTCGCCGAGAATTGGGGCGCCGCGCGTGATGGTGCTTGGGGTTTCCGAGAACAGGAGGGGCGAGCCCAGGGTCTTGACCGTGCCCAGGGTACTGTGCGGGGCCTCCGAAATCATGCCGCGGGCGATCGCCTGGGGGTCGGCGTGAACCTCGGCGATATCGAGCACCGGCCCGGCGGGCACGCCGGCCTCGTCGAGACAGGCCAGCCAATAGTTCTTGGGGTGCTGGCGGAATATGGTGGTCAGCTCTCCGGCCAGGGTGTCACGGTTCCGGGCTCGGGCCTCGTTGTCGGCGAATCGCGGGTCATGGGCCAGTTCCGGCGCACCGACGGCGTCGAGCATCTTGAGCCAATTGGTCTGGTTGGCCGAACCCACGTTTATCCAGCCATCCGCCGTTTCGAAGGCCTGGTAGGGGGCGTTGAGCGGGTGGGCCGAGCCCATGGGGCCGGCGACCTCGCCGCTGGCCATATAGATAGCCGACTGCCAGAAGGTGTGCATGATGCCGGCCTCAAAGAGGGACGTGTCGACCCGCTGACCCTTACCGCTGGTTTGGCGCTCGTAGACCGCCGCCAGCACCCCCATTGCACCGAGCACCCCGGCGGTAATGTCGGATACGGGAGCGCCGACCTTGATCGGCGGCCGGCCCGGTCCTTCGCCGGTGATGCTCATGAGCCCGCTCATGCCTTGGGCGACCAAGTCAAAGCCGGCCCGGTCGGCGTAGGGGCCAGTGCGGCCGAAACCGGAAATCTCGCAGTAGATGAGGCCGGAGTTTGCCTCGCGCAGGGTCTCATAACCGAGACCGAGGCGCTCCATGGTGCCTTTGCGATAGTTCTCGATGACCACGTCGGCACCGGCCAGCAGGCGCCGCACCAAGTCAAGGCCTCCTTCAGTCTTGAGGTTGGCGACGATGCCCCGCTTGCCCCGATTGACCATGAGGAACGAAGCAGCCTCGCCGCCGATATCGGGGGGCGTGAAGCTGCGGGTGTCATCGCCTTTGGGCGATTTCTCGACCTTAATGACGTTGGCCCCCATATTGGCCAGCATCAGCCCGCAGCACGGGCCGGCCATGATATGGGCGAGTTCGATGACCTTGAGGCCGGCGAGGGGGCCTGGCTTAGCGGGCGGCATTGGCGAGATAGCTCAGAGCCGCGCTAACGCCGCCCGTCTGGTGCGGCACGTCGGCGAGGGCGAGACCCATTTCCACGCCGGCCAGGGTTCCGGCCAGAGACAAATCGTTGAAATCGCCGAGATGGCCGATGCGGAAGACCTTGCCTTTAACCTTTCCCAGGCCGGTGCCAAGCGACATGTTGAAGCGGTCCAATACGATTTTGCGGAAACTGTCGGCATCGTGATCGTCTGGCATGAGCACCGCCGTCAACGAGGCGGAATATTCATCCGGATTGACGCACAGCAGTTCCAGGTCCCAGGCCTGGACCGCGCGGCGGGTGGCTTCGGCGTGCCGGTCGTGGCGGGCGAAAACCGCGTCGAGCCCTTCCTCTTCGAGCATGGTCAGGGCCTCGCCGAGGCCGTAGAGCAGGTTGGTCGCTGGGGTGTAGGGAAAAAAACCTGCTTCGTTGTCGGCCAGCATGGGCCGCCAGTCCCAATAGGCGCGGGGCAGGGCGGCGCTATCCGTGGCGGCCAGGGCCCTGGGGCCGACCGCGTTGAAGCCGAGGCCCGGCGGCAGCATCAAACCTTTCTGCGAGCAGCCCACGGTAACGTCGACCCGCCAGTCATCCATGGCGAAGTCAATAGAGGCCAGGGAGGAAATCGTGTCGACCATGAGCAGGGCCGGGTGGCCGATCTTGTCCATGGCGTCGCGGACAGCGCCAATGCGGCTGGTGGCGCCGGTCGAGGTTTCGTTGTGGACCACGCAGACCGCCTTGATGGCGTGATTGCTGTCGTCGCTCAGTCTGGCTTCGACTAGCGCCGGGTCGACGCCGCCGCGCCAGTCGCCTGGAACCATTTCAGCGTCGATACCTAGCCGTGTCGCCATTTGCTGCCACAGAGTGGCGAAGTGGCCGGTTTCGAACATCAAGACCTTGTCGCCCGGCGACAGGGTGTTGACCGTGGCGGCTTCCCAGGCACCGGTGCCCGACGACGGGAAGACGACCACTGGAGACGTGGTCTTGAACACCGCTTTGAGGCGTTCGAGCAGGTCTCGGGTCATGGCCCCGAAAGCGGCGCCGCGATGGTCCGTAGTCGGCGCCGCCATGGCGCGCAGGATGCGGTCCGGCACGTTGGTCGGGCCGGGAATCTGGAGGAAATGACGTCCTTCGGGATGTGTCATGATGGAGCGCATTCGACCCCGAGAGGGTTGTCTAATTCAAGCTGAATCTTGATATTATCCGGACCATGGCTCTCGCGCACATCCAACCCGGCGACCACGCCCTGGCGGCGCGCTTCGAACGCGAGCTCGAAGGCGAGGTGCTGTTCGACCAGTTCAGCCGCGGACGCTATTCCACCGACGCCTCGATTTACCAGATCGAGCCCATCGGCGTGGTGGTGCCGAAGACCGAGGAGGACGTGCGCCGCGCCATCGAAATCGCCCGCCACGAGGGGGTGCCGGTGTTGCCCCGGGGCGGCGGCACATCGCAATGCGGCCAAACCGTGGGCGAGGCCCTGGTTATCGACACCAGCAAGCACCTCGATGGGGTGCTCGACTTCGACCCGGAGGCGTGTCGGGTCACGGTCCAACCGGGCATGGTCCAGGACCGGCTCAACCGCTGGCTCAAGCCCCACGGCCTGTTCTTTCCGGTCGACGTGTCGCCGGCCAACCGGGCGACCATCGGCGGCATGACCG
>JAYZAP010000260.1:0-3142 GCA_036339655.1 Pseudomonadota bacterium
GAGCTCAACCGCAGCCTGACCAACGACCTCGACGAGCCGCTGCGCATCGGAATCGGCATTCACACCGGGCCAGCCATCGTCGGCGAAATGGGTTACGCCGACGCGGTGTCCATGACCGCCATCGGCGACGCAGTCAATACCGCCAGCCGGCTCGAGACCCTGACCAAAGAACACACCTGCCAGCTCATCATCTCGGAGCAGGTCGAGCGCCGCGCCGGAGTCGATTTGTCGGCCTATCCGAGCCTCCAGATCGAGGTCCGCGGCCGCAATGAACCCTTGACCATAAGGGTGGTGCCCGACGCCACGACCCTGGGCCTCGCCCTGGCGGCGGACTAATATCAGGGCCATGGAAAGCGACGCCATTACGCTGCAGCGCCACGGCGACGATGTGACCATCGCCCTGGCCGGGCGCTGGATCATCGACCGGGCCAACGACCTTGATCACGCACTGGAAGCGCTTTCGCCGGGCCCGGCGAAAGCGATTTCCATCGACCTCGGCAATGTGGAATCGCTTGATACCGCCGGCGCCTGGCTGGTCTATCGCACGATCAAGCACCTGCGCCGCGAAGGCTACGCGGTCGACTGCGTCAATCGAAGGCCCGACCTCGCCGTGCTGCTCGATCTGGTCGAGGCCAACGACCACCCGGTCGAGTGCCACCCGCCCCATGAGGCCGAATGGCACGCGGTGATCGGCCATGTGGGGCGGGCGACCGTTGACTATCTGGGCGAAGCCCGGCGGCTGGTCGCGTTTCTCGGGCTGACCACCGCGACTCTGGCGCGCAGCCTGGCTCAGCCCTGGCGCATTCGCCGCACCGCCCTGGTCAGCCATATGGAACAGACCGGCCTCGATGCCATGCCCATCGTCGGCCTGATATCGTTTCTCGTCGGCGCCGTGCTGGCCTATCAGGGAGCCGAGCAGTTGCGTCGCTTCGGGGCGGAGATTTTCGTCATCAACCTGATCGGCATTTCGGTGCTGCGCGAAATCGCCATTCTGCTCACCGCCATCATCGTCGCCGGCCGCTCGGGCAGCGCCTTCACGGCGGCCATCGGCTCCATGAAGGTGCGCGAGGAAATCGACGCCATGCGCACCCTGGGACTCGACCCCATGGAACTGCTGGTCATGCCACGGTTGTTGGCGCTGATGATCACTCTGCCCATGCTGGCTTTCCTCGCCGACATGGCGGGCCTGGCCGGCGGCATGGTGATGGCCTGGGTTGCTCTCGATATCAGTCCCGCTCAGTTCCTCGAGCGACTCGGCGATGCCATCCCCCTGTGGTCGTTCTGGGTCGGCATGATCAAGGCGCCGGTGTTCGCCTTCCTCATCGCCATGGTCGGCTGCTATGAGGGCTTTCGGGTCGAGGGCAGCGCCGAAAGCGTCGGCAAACTGACCACCCTGGCGGTAGTCGAGTCGATTTTTCTGGTCATCGTGGTCGACGCCATGTTTTCGATCCGGGTCGCCTATCTGGGCGGTTGGTCATGGCCGATGGCGACGACCACATCATCCGGGTCCGCGGCCTGCGGAATCAATTCAGTGGCCAGGTAGTTCACGACAATCTCGACCTCGATGTCGCCCGCGGCGAGGTGCTCGGCGTGGTCGGCGGCTCGGGCACTGGCAAATCGGTGCTGTTGCGTACCATCGTCGGCCTTAACCGGCCGGCCGACGGTACCATCGCCGTGTTCGACCAAGACCTGGCCAGCCTGTCGGCCGATGAACGCCGTCATATCGAGGAGCGCTGGGGCGTGCTGTTCCAGGACGGCGCCCTGTTCAGCTCGTTGACGGTTGCCCAGAACATTCAGGTGCCGCTCAAGGAGCACACCGCGCTGTCGGGACAGATCATCGACGAGCTCACGGCGGTCAAGATCGGCATGGTCGGCCTACCCGTGGAAGCCGCCGGCAAGTATCCTTCGGAACTGTCCGGCGGCATGCGCAAGCGCGCCGGCCTCGCCCGGGCCCTGGCGCTCGACCCGGAGATCGTCTTCCTCGACGAGCCGACCGCCGGCCTCGACCCCATAGGCGCCGCCGCCTTCGACCAACTAATTCGCCAGTTGCAACAAAACCTTGGATTGACGGTGTTTATGGTGACGCATGATCTAGACAGCCTCGAAGCGATCTGCGACCGTATAGCCGTACTCGCTGAGAAACGTGTGTTGACAATCGGGACCATCGAAGCCTTGCGACGTCACCAACATCCCTGGATTCACGAATACTTCCACGGCCCCCGGGCCCGTGCCGCCCAGGCATCATAGTGGAGACCAATGCCAATCATGTGGCCGTTGGTAGCGTCGTGCTGCTTGCCATTGCCGGACTGGTCGGTTTCGTGCTGTGGCTCGGCAAGGCCGAAATCGACCGCGAGTTCGACGCCTACAACATCTATTTCACCGGCTCGGTGAGCGGCCTCAGCGTCGCCAGTCAGGTGCGTTACCGGGGCGTACCCGTGGGAACGGTCAACGCCATCCGCATCGACCAGGACAACAGCGAGCAAGTACAGGTAACCATCGAAGTGACCAAGCATACGCCGATCAAGGAGGATGCGGTGGCGTCCCTCGAAATGCGCGGTATCACCGGCCTGGTCGATGTCCAGATCGGCGGTGGTAGCAAGGACAGCGCCCGCCTCGAGGCCAAGTTCGGCGAAGCGTTGCCGGTCATCGCCTCGACGCCGTCGAAACTTGAGGAACTGTTCGAGGACGTGCCTAACCTGTTGGCCAGCGCCACCGTGCTGCTCGATCAGGCGCTGCTGTTGCTGAGCGACAATAACCTGACGGCGATCACCGCCTCGCTGGACAATGTCCAGAGCCTGACCACCGATTTCGCCGAAACCGCCAAGGACCTCAAGGTTCTGAGCGGCGACTTGACCGCCACCGCCGCCTCGATCCGCAGCACGGCGGGCGAGGTCGATACCCTGGTCGGCGACATCGGCATGCAGCTGCCGGGACTGCTCGACGACGTATCGTTTACCCTGGTCGCCGCGGAAAGCACGCTGAACACCGTCGGCGGCACCGCCGAGGAATTGTCCGGCGAGGCTGAGGCAACCCTGGCGCAAGTCCGCGAGGCCGCCGCCAACCTGGCGTTGACCGCCGAGCAGCTGCATCTCATGGTGGCCGAAAACCGGCCGGCGTTCAGGGATTTCTCCAGCGAGGGGCT
>JAYZAP010000261.1:0-9642 GCA_036339655.1 Pseudomonadota bacterium
CAGCCCGAAATCATGCGCGGCGTCACCAAGGGCATGCTTCACCGCAACCATGCGGCGCGCAAGATTTCCCGGCTGTCGGCCCGTATCAAGGCCATCTAGCCACCGCCGTTTTCCGGGGCCCGAGGTCCCGGCTTTGATTCACGACAGATAAAAGCGACGGACCCGCTTCAGCGGCGGGTGGTGGCCGTGCTGAATGGCCCGGCGATTTGGTGGCGGCGTAGCGGAATCCGGAAATTTTTTTTACGTTCTTATTTCGGACCTGTTGCAAGCGTCACTGCCTCCGTCTACTCTCTGTGCTGCGGCGGTCAAGGGTGCGTCGTCGCGGGTTTGCACATTACGATTCAAGTATAATATACCGATCGATGCTCGCGCGTCGGTTGAACGGGAAGTGTTTGCATAAAATCCCGGACGTCGGGGACGTGGTTGGCTAGCGTATTGGGTGGGTTGTTTGATGCAAGGTATGGAATTGACTGGGGAAGCCCGTCAGGGGCAGGGGCTTACGGATATGGGAATTCATGACATTTACGCGAAAGCCGCGGAACAGGGAGGTTCCGAGGCGGGTTACGCGGGCACTGTCTCGGTCGAGGACGCTTGGCGGCTGCTTACCGACGACCCCGATGCAGTGCTGGTCGACGTTCGCACCCAGGCCGAATGGTCCTACGTGGGGGTTCCCGACTTGAGTTCCCTTGGCAAGGAAACCGCGCTGGTGCAATGGAAGGTTTCCCCCGGTATGGTGACAAACGAGAATTTCGCCGGCGAGCTTGCCGCACTCGGCGTGACCAGTGACAAGGCGGCCCTGATTATCTGCCGAACCGTCAACCGCAGCCCCCAAGCGGCGACCGCCCTGGCGGCGCTGGGCTATGACCGGTGCTATGTGGTGGACAGCGGGTTCGAAGGCCAACCGGACGAGCACAAGCACCGCGGCACCCGCGATGGTTGGAAAACCGCCGGCCTTCCCTGGACCCAGGGCTGAGACATGCTGGGCAAAACGTCATGAAGGGCGTGAACAAGGGGCAGTTGCCGGGGCCGGCCGGTGACCAGTGGTCTCGGGTCCGGGGACGACTGCGCGCCGAGTTCGGCGACGCCGCCTTCAAGAGCTGGTTGCAGCCTATCCGACTTGCCGGGATCGAGGGCGGCCAGGTCTCCATGAACGTGCCTACCCGCTTCATGCGCGACTGGGTAATGTCGCGCTACGCCGACCGCATCCGGTCCTTGTGGCGCGGCGAGGATGCGTCAATCAGCCATATCGACATCGTGGTCGACGGCGGCGGCCAGACAGCGGCAACCGTCGAGGCGGCAGCGCCTTCCGCCAGCCCGATACCGGCGCAGTCGGCGGTTGCCCCCAGCGCCGCTGATCCGGTGCCGGACCACGGGGTCACCAGCCGGCTCGACCAGCGATACACCTGCGACATTTTGGTGGTCGTAATGTCCAACTCGTTGGCCTATGCGGGGGGGCGGCGGGTCGCCGACGCCGACACGGTGCCGTTCAACCCGCTGTTCATCTACGGCGGCGTCGGCCTCGGCAAGACTCATCTGATGCATGCCATCGCCTGGCAAATTCGCCAGGCCGACCCGGACCGCCGGGTGGTCTATCTCTCGGCCGAGAAGTTCATGTACCAGTTCATCCAGGCGCTGCGCTTCCAGAACACCATGTCGTTCAAGGAGCGGTTCCGCTCGATCGACGTGCTGATGATTGACGATGTCCAGTTCATCGGCGGCAAGGACTCGACCCAGGAAGAGTTCTTCCACACCTTCAACGCCCTGGTTGAGCAGAACCACCAGTTGGTTATCACCGGCGACCGGTCGCCGTCGGACCTTGATGGCATGGAGGAGCGCCTGCGCTCGCGTCTCGGCTGGGGCTTGGTCGCCGATATCCATCCCACCGACTACGAACTGCGCCTCGGCATTCTGCAGTCCAAGTCCGAGCAGCTCGCAAGCGCCGCCATACCCGAGCGGGTGCTCGAGTTCCTCGCCCACAAGATTACGTCGAGCGTGCGCGAGCTCGAAGGGGCGCTGAACCGGGTGGTGGCCCATGCCACCCTGATCGGCCGGCCGGTGACCCTGGAAACCACCCAGGAGCTGCTCCAGGACGTGCTGCGTGCCCACGACCGCCGCATTACCATCGAGGAAATTCAGAAGCGGGTCGCCGAGCACTTCAACATCCGCATTGCCGACATGCACTCGGCGCGCCGCGCCCGGGCGGTGGCCCGGCCCCGTCAGGTCGCCATGTACCTAGCCAAGCAGTTGACCTCGCGGAGCCTGCCCGAAATCGGCCGCAAGTTCGGCGGACGTGACCACACCACGGTGATGCACGCGGTCAAGAAGGTCGAGCAGCTGCGGGAAACCGACGCTGCGTTCGCCGAGGATATCGACCTCCTGCGGCGCATGCTGGAGAGCTGACGGCGGGCAATTTTCGCGGCCTCGTCCAAGTCCCCGCCAGGGACCGCGCTGACTCCGCGCGGAGCCGGAAATTAGTGCTGAATCTAGGGGCTTCTGATATAGTCCGAATAATTTTCGGAGGATGCCGGACCGGCGACTCGGCTCGACTTTCACGGATATCGAATCCAGCCGCCCCACCACGCGTGGGATGACCCAGGAACACGCTTGTTGAACATAAGATACTGGCACCATGAAACTGACAATTGAACGCGCCGACCTGCTCAAATCCCTGGCTCATGTTCAGAGTGTGGTCGAGCGCCGCACGACCATTCCCATTCTATCCAACGTGCGTCTCGACGGCGGCGGCGCCCGCCTCGCGGTGACCGCCACCGATATGGATTTGGCGGTGGTCGAGAATGTCGCTGCCGAGGTTGACCAGGATGGCGCCACCACGGCCCCGGCTCATACGCTGTACGACATCGTGCGCAAGCTGCCCGACGGCGCCCAGGTTGAGCTTGAGACTGGCGGCGACGGCGCCCACCTGTCGCTGAGTTCGGGTCATGCCCGGTTCTCGCTGCCCTGCCAGCCGGCCGATGAATTTCCGGTCATGGCCGAGGGTGACTTCAGCCACAATTTCGCCCTCGCCGCGGCCAGTCTGCGCCGTCTGGTCGACAAGGCCCGCTTCGCCATTTCCACCGAGGAAACCCGCTATTACCTTAACGGCATCTACCTTCACGCGGTAACCGACCGTGACACCGGCAACCTGCGCGCCGTGGCCACCGATGGCCACCGGCTGTCGCGGGTCGACGTGGCGCTGCCCGACGGCGCCGCCGGCATGCCTGGAATTATAGTGCCGCGCAAGGCGGTGACCGAGTTGCGTAAGCTGATCGACGAGTTCGACAGCGATGTGGCAGTTTCCCTGTCGGAAACCAAAATCCGCTTCGCCTTCGACGAAGTGGTGCTGACCTCGAAACTGATCGACGGCACGTTCCCCGATTACAATCGGGTGATTCCCAGTGACAACGACAAGCTGCTGGAAATCGAGGGCGAGCGCTTCGCCCGGGCGGTTGATCTGGTGTCGACCGTGTCGGCCGAGAAAACCCGGTCGGTCAAGCTGGCCATGAGCAAGGGCCAGTTGGTGATCTCGGCCAACAGCCCCGATAATGCCAGCGCCGACGAGCAGCTCGATGTCGACTATGACGCCGATGATATGCAGATCGGCTTCAACTCGCGCTATCTGCTCGACGTCACCGGTCAGGTCGACGGCGACCGCATCCGGTTCGCCATGGCCGATGCCGCCTCGCCAACCCTGGTCTTCGATACCAGTGACGACGATGCGCTCTACGTGCTTATGCCCATGCGGGTGTGAGGAGGCTTTTCTGAGTACCCTGCCCAGCGTCGCCGACGACAGGGACAGTCGTTCCGCCATTACCGTCGCGCGCCTGACGCTGACCAATTTTCGCTGCTTTGGCCGTGCCGTGATCGAGGCCGACGAGCGTCCGGTGGTGCTCACCGGGGCAAACGGCGCGGGCAAGACCAGCGTGCTCGAAGCCTTGTCCATGCTGACCCCGGGCCCCGGCCTGCGCGGCGCCCGGCTCGCCGACCTGACTCGCCGCGAAGCCGGCGACGGCGCGTCGTGGGCGGTCGCCGCCGAGGCCCATGGTTTCGCCGGGCCGGTCACCGTTGGCACCGGCGCCGTCGCTGGCGATGGTCGCCGGACGTTACGCATCGATAGCCGGCCGGCGCGGGGCCAGGCCGCTCTGGCGGAGGTCATCGCCGCCCTGTGGCTGACCCCAGCCATGGACCGGCTGTTCACCGATGGCGCCGGTTCCCGGCGGCGCTTCTTCGACCGCCTGGTGTTCGGCTTCGACGCCAGCCACGCCAGCCGCCTCGCGGCCTACGAGCGGGCCATGCGCGAACGCTCGCGGCTGTTGCGCGAGGGCGGTTCCAATCCGGCTTGGCTAACGGCGTTAGAGGCGCGCATGGCCGGCAACGGCATCGCCCTGGCGGCGGCGCGGCGCACCACCATGCGCCGGTTGGCATCGGTTCTGGGCGCCGGCACCGGTCCCTTTCCCGGCGCCGAGGCGGGTTTTGACGGCGGTGTCGAGGGTCTGCTCGACCGCATGCCGGCGGTTGACGCCGAGGCCGACCTGGCTGCCGCCCTGGCGGAATCCCGGGGCCGCGACGGCCAGGCCGGCGGCGCTTCTCACGGCCCTCACCGTAGCAATTTGGTGGTGCGCCACGGGGTTTCGGGGGCGCCCGCCGCCCAGTGTTCCACCGGTGAGCAAAAGGCCCTGTTGATCGCCATGGTGCTGGCCACGGCGCGGCTTCAGGCGGGGATACGCGGCGCCGCGCCGCTGTTGCTGCTCGACGAGGTGGTGGCCCATCTCGACGGCGACCATCGTGCGGCGCTGTTTGACGAAATTCACGATGTTGGCGCCCAGGCGTGGCTCACCGGCACCGATCACGCGGTGTTCGCCCCGTTTGGCGAGCGCGCCCGGTACATGACCGTCGCCGATGGTGAAATTGCGGCGGCGACGGTAGAATGAGGTTGATACCATGAGCAAACGCTCCCCCAAGGACCAATCCGACAGCGCCGAGCCCGTCGACGGCGACGACTATGATGCCGATTCCATCAAGGTGCTGCGCGGTCTCGCCGCGGTGCGCAAGCGGCCCGGCATGTACATCGGCGACACCGACGACGGCTCGGGCCTTCACCACATGGTCTACGAGGTTGTCGACAATTCCATCGACGAGGCCCTGGCCGGGTTCTGCGACACAGTCGACGTGGTGCTCAACGGCGACGGCTCCGTCATGGTCACCGACAACGGCCGCGGCATTCCCACAAGTATTCACGAGGAAGAAGGGGTATCGGCGGCCGAGGTCATCATGACCCAGCTTCATGCCGGTGGAAAATTCGACCAGAATTCCTACAAGGTGTCAGGCGGGCTGCACGGGGTCGGCGTCTCGGTGGTCAATGCCCTGTCGTCGACTCTCGATCTCACCATCTGGCGTGGCGGCGATGAGCATACCATGCGCTTCCATGACGGTGACGCGGCGGGACCCCTGGAAGTTTCCGGCAAGGCCGACGACCGGACGGGCACCCGAATCACCTTCATGCCGTCAACGGCGACGTTCTCGTTTACCGAGTTCGACTTCGACACTCTCGAGCACCGCCTGCGCGAGCTCGCGTTCCTCAATTCCGGGGTTCGCATCACCCTCACCGACCTGCGTCCGGTCGAGCCGGTGACCGTCGAGCTTCACTACGAGGGCGGCACCGTGGCCTTCGTCGAATACCTCGACCGCAGCAAGACTCCGCTCCATAGCCTACCGATCACGATCGTTGGCGAACGCGACGAGGTGGTGGTTGACTTGGCCATGCGCTGGAACGACAGCTACCACGAGAACGTGCTGTGCTTTACCAACAATATTCCCCAGCGTGACGGCGGCAGCCACCTGGCTGGCCTGCGGGCGGCGCTGACCCGCACCATCAATGCCTTCGCCGCGGCGTCGTTCGGGGCCAAACGCGACAAGGCCAACCTCTCGGGCGAGGATGTTCGCGAGGGGCTGACCTGCGTGTTATCGATCAAACTCGCCGACCCAAAGTTCTCGTCCCAGACCAAGGACAAGCTGGTGTCGTCGGAGGTCCGCCCGGCGGTCGAGGGTATGATCAACGATCGCCTCGGCCAGTGGCTCGAGGAGCATCCCGCCGAGGCCCGCACCATCGTCCAGAAGGTGGTCGAGGCGTCGGTCGCCCGCGAGGCCGCGCGCAAGGCTCGTGAGCTGACCCGGCGCAAGGGCGCGCTCGATATCTCAAGCCTTCCCGGCAAGCTCGCCGATTGCCAGGAGCGCGACCCGTCGAAGAGCGAAATTTTCATCGTCGAGGGCGATTCCGCCGGCGGTTCGGCCAAGCAGGGTCGCAACCGGCTCAACCAGGCGATCCTGCCATTGCGCGGCAAGATCCTCAACGTCGAGCGGGCGCGTCTCGACAAGATGTTGAGCTCGATTGAGATCGCCGCCCTGATAACCGCCCTCGGCACCGGCGTCGGGCCGGAAGAATCCGACGACTTCGACATCACCAAGCTGCGCTATCACAAGGTCATCATCATGACTGACGCCGATGTCGACGGCAGTCACATCCGCACCCTGCTGCTGACCTTCTTCTTCCGCCAGATGCGCGGCCTGATCCGCGCCGGGCATCTCTACATCGCCCAGCCACCGCTGTTCCGGGTCAAACGTGGGGCCAGCGAGGTCTATCTCAAGGACGAGCACGCGCTCGATGAATTCCTCATGGACGGTGGCCTGGAAGACGCCGTGCTGACGCTTCACGACGGCAGCCAGCGGGCCGGCGCAGACTTGCGCGAACTGGCCGGCGAGGCGCGCAACGCGACAACCTTGATCCGGGCCATTGGCCGCCGAGTGTCCCAGGCCATTGTCGAGCAGGTAGCGGTGGCCGGCGCCTTCAACAGCGGCGTCCTTGCCGACAGCGACCAGGCTGGCCAGGCGGCCGCCTATATCGCCCAGCGGCTTAACGCCATGGCGCCCGCGGACGAGCGCGGCTGGCAGGGCGCAGCCGACGGCAACGGCGGAATTATCTTTACCCGCGAGCTGCGCGGCGTCGAGGAGCGCCACGTGGTCGATCATTCGCTGATCGTCAGCGCCGAAGCGGTGAAGCTTGATTCCATGGCGCCCGAACTCCAGGCCGCCTACGCCAACCGTGGCAGCGTGGCGCTCAAGGACCAAGCGGTCGATGTGTGGGGACCGACGTCGCTGTTCGAGGCGGTGCTGGCGGTGGGACGCAAGGGCGCGGCCATCTCGCGCTACAAGGGTCTCGGCGAAATGAACCCGGAGCAACTGTGGGAAACCACCCTGGACCCGGATATCCGATCGCTGCTCCAGGTCCGTATCAAGGACGCCGAGGAAGCCAACGAGATTTTCGAGAGGCTCATGGGCGACGTGGTCGAGCCGCGCCGTGAGTTCATCCAGGAAAACGCTCTCAAGGTCGTCAACCTCGACGTTTGAGGGCGTGCGCCGCCCCGACACGCCACCATGGCCAAGAAAGCCAAACAGAAATCCAAGGGTAAAGCACCGCCAATCCGGGGGCGCTGGTTGCGCCGTTTTCTGGTGTTGGCGGTCTGGGGCTTCGTCGTGCTGCTTGGCGTGGTGGCGTTCTACGCCTACGACCTGCCCAATGTGGACAATCTCGGCGAGCGGACGCGGACGCCGTCGGTCCGTCTGGTCAGTATCGACAGCGTCCAGTTCGCCCGTTTCGGCGACGCCTACGCCACCCCAGTCCATGTGGCTGATCTGCCCAACCACCTGCGCTTCGCCGTGCTCGCCACCGAGGACCGGCGGTTCTACAGCCATTTCGGCCTCGACGTCATCGCCCTGGTCCGCGCCGCCCTGGCCAACCTGAAGGCTGGGCGGGTGGTCCAGGGCGCCAGCACCCTGACCCAGCAAATCGCCAAGAACGTCTTTCTCACCCCGGAGCGTAGTTTCAAGCGCAAGGTTCAGGAACTGCTGTTGGCATTCTGGCTTGAGCAGACCTTTACCAAGGACGAACTGCTCTCGATTTATCTCAACCGTGTCTATCTCGGCGCCGGCACCTACGGGGTGGGGGCCGCGTCGCGGCGCTACTTCGGCAAACCTGCGGCGGTCCTGACCATGGGCGAATCGGCGATGATTGCCGGGCTGCTCAAGGCGCCGTCGCGCTACGCCCCGACCCGCGACCTCGAGCGCGCCCAGGCCCGCGCCCGCCAGGTGCTCGGTTTCATAGTTGCCGCCGGCTACATCGACGCGGCCGAGGCGGCGGCGGCGTCCAAGGCGCCGTTTACCATCCGCCGCCAACTCGCCAATAGCCGGGGGGTGCGCTATTTCGCCGACTGGGTGTTCGACCGGGTGTCAGACTACACCGGCCCCGGCGCCGCCGACATCACCGTGGTCACGACCCTGGATATGGCCATGCAGAAGGCCGCCGAGGCGGCGGTGGAATGGGCTCTGGCCGGCGAGGGCGCCGAGCGTCAGGCGACCCAGGCCGCCCTGGTTGCCCTGGCCCCCGACGGCGCGGTCCGGGCCATGGTGGGGGGGCGCGACTACCGGGTCAGCCAGTTCAACCGGGCGACCCAGGCGCGCCGCCAGCCGGGCTCGGCGTTCAAGCCATTCGTCTATCTGGCGGCGCTCGAGGCCGGCATGGCGCCGACCGACATGGTCGACGACGCGCCCCTGACCATCGACGGCTGGAGCCCGCGCAACTACGACGGAAAATATGCCGGGTTGGTGACCCTGAAAGACGCCCTGGTGCGCTCGCTCAACACCGTGGCGGTGCGCATCACCGAGCGGGTCGGCCGGGGTAGGGTGGTCGATGTGGCCCGCCGTCTCGGCGTCAATTCGCCACTCCGCGCCGACGCCAGTCTGGCCCTCGGTGCCTCGGAAGCCACCCTGCTGGAAACCACCCAGGCCTATACCGCCCTGGCCAATGGCGGCCAGGGAGTCTGGGCCCACGGCATCGCCGAAATCACCGGCCCCGGCGGTACCGTGCTCTATCGCCGTAGCGGCACCGGGTTGGGCCGGGTGGTCGAGCCCGAGCATCTTCGCCCCCTGGTCGAAATGATGAGCGCGGTCATCACGGCGGGCACCGGGCGGGCGGCAAGAGTGCCGTGGCCCAGCGCCGGCAAGACCGGCACCAGCCAGGAATGGCGTGACGCCTGGTTTGTCGCCTTCAACCGCGAGCTCACCGCCGGGGTGTGGATCGGCAACGACGACGGCGCCCCCATGAAGTGGGTCTCCGGCGGCGGCCTGCCGGCCCGGCTGTGGGCCCGCTTCATGCGCGCCGCCCTGGCCGGCACCGCGCCCCGGCCGTTGCTCACCGGACCGGACGGGTAACAGACGCTTCCTTCATCAGGCACAATTGCCCGGGGCCGCCCCATTAGACTCGCCCATCGAGCTTCCATAGACTGTGCTCAGCAACACATTCGGGTTAAGAGGCAATTCCGTCCCGCTAAAGCGATATTTTCACGGGCGACTGGGGCCAGGCGACGATGTGGTCTTCCTCGTCGCCGGCGCGCTGCGCCGTCACCACCCGGCCGCGCACCGAGATGCCCGCCTGATGGACAGTGTCCGGGTCGCTTGACACCAGGGGGTGCCACCAGGCCAGGTCGTGGCCCTCGTTGACCATGCGGTAGGCGCATGTCGGCGGCAGCCAGGGGGTTTTGCGCACCGCCTCCGGGGTCCGCGCCAGGCCATCGGAAACCAGGTCGTGGCGCG
>JAYZAP010000262.1:0-3595 GCA_036339655.1 Pseudomonadota bacterium
TTGCGCACCGCCTCCGGGGTCAGCGCCAGGCAATCGGAAACCAGGTCGTGGCGCGCTGGGTAATTGGTACAGCGGCAGGTGCCCAGGTTCAGCAGGCGGCAGGCGATGTTGGTGTAGTCCACATGGCCGCTGTCCTCGTCCTCGAGCTTGTGCAGGCAGCAGCGGCCGCAGCCGTCGCACAAAGACTCCCATTCATCGATCGACATGTCGTCAAGGCTCTTGGATTTCCAAAACGGTAGCCCGTCAGTCATGGCGCCTGGTCCACCAGATGAGCGAAGGAGCCGAACACCGAACCCGCTACCGCGCCCATGGCATCCAGCGGCCGTTCCCGGGGGTCGGCGCCCTGGAACAGCGGCGTCGCGGCGTCGTTGCCGGTGATGGATGCATAGTGGAACTCGTGACCGCGGAACGCCGCGCCGGCCAGGCCCAGGGGTCCGCCGGTTGCCAGGGTCAGCCGGCGATAGCCGAGATGGAGCCGGGGCTCGGTGAAGGATGTCGCGTGGGGCAGCAGCCCGGCCATGGCGTGGCCGACCCCCTGGCCGTCGGTCAGGGTTCGGCCCAGCACCATGAAGCCGCCGCACTCGCCGTAGACTGGGGCGCCGCGCCAGGCGGCGTCCCTGACGCCGACCATGAAGGCCTCATTGGCTGCGAGGCGACCGCCGTGAAGCTCGGGATAGCCGCCAGGCAGATAGACCGCATCGGCGTTTCGCTCCGGCGCTTCATCGGCCAGGGGGGAGAAAAAACTGACCTCGGCCCCGGCCCGGCGCCAGCGATCCAGAAGCCAGGGATAGCAAAAGGCAAAGGCGGTGTCACGGGCCACGGCGATGCGCTGGCCGAGCGGCGGCACCGGCGGGGTTGCGCTGTAATCGATAGTCAACCTGGCCGGCCGGGCGAGACCCTGCAAAGCCGCTAGGTCGACATGCTTGGCGATGGCGTCGGCGGCATGGTCCAACAGGCACTCCAGGTTCCGGTGTTCTCCGGCCTGGACCAATCCCAGGTGGCGCTCGCTGGTCGCCAACTCGTCGTCACGGGGAATGCAGCCCAGCACCGGCACATCTAAGGTGGTGCAGGCCTGGCGCAGCATTTCAGCGTGGCTGGCGCCGCCGACTCGGTTGAACAGCACACCGGCCACGGGTACATCGTCACGGTGGCCGGCGAAACCACGCAGCACCGCCGCCGCCGAGGCGCCCTGGCCGCGCACGTCGACCACCAGGACCACCGGCCAGCCGGTCAGTGTGGCGAGGTCGGCGGTCGAGCCCGTCTGGTCGGAGGCGCCGTCGAACAGACCCATGACGCCCTCGCCGATTACCAGTTCGCCGTCGCCGCCGAGGCCCAGGGCCAAATCGGCAATGGTCTCGCGCCGCATGGCCCAGCAATCCAGGTTGACGCAGTCGCGCCCGGCGGCGGCGGCCAGGAAAGCGGCGTCGATATAGTCGGGACCGGTCTTGAACGGGGCCACGGCCACGCCGCGCCGCCGGAAATGGCGCAGCATGCCGGCGGCGAGCATGGTTTTGCCGCTGCCAGAAGCGGTCGCGGCGACGATAAATCCGGGCGGGTTAGCCATGGTGTTCATGGGCGGAAGATAACCGTAAAACCCGATCCGCGCCTACCCGTCCAATGGTTCCTTGGGGTACCATCGCGCCCATGAGCCGCAAGCCAGACAAACCTCTACGCAAGGGATGGACTACCGGCGCCTGCGCCACCGCGGCGGTACGCGCTGCTTACCAGGCACTACTTACCGGGGGGTTTCCAGACCCGGTGTCCATCACCCTTCCCAAGGGCGAACAGCCAATTTTCGCCCTGGCCCATTCGGCCCTGGGCGCGGGCTACGGCGAGGCGGCGGTGGTCAAGGACGCCGGCGACGACCCGGACGTCACCCACGGGGCCACGATCATGGCGCGGGTCGAACTGGCTGAGGCGGGTACGGGCGTGGTGTTTCGCGCCGGTGAAGGGGTCGGCACAGTGACCCTGCCCGGTTTGCCGGTTGGGGTCGGCGAGCCGGCCATCAACCCGGCGCCCCGGGCTATGATGACCGAGCAAATCGAAGCCCTGGCCAAAGCCCACGGCGCCTCCGGCGATGTGACGATAACAATCTCCGTTGCCAGCGGCGAAGCCATGGCGGCAAAAACTTGGAATCCCCGGCTAGGCATCGTCGGCGGGCTGTCGATCCTTGGCACCACCGGGGTGGTCATCCCTTATTCCTGCTCGGCCTGGATACACTCCATACACAGCGGCATCGACGTGGCCCGGGCCACCGGTTGCGACCATGTGGCCGGGGCCACCGGCAAGACCTCCGAGGCGGCGGTCAAGGCGCTCTATGGTCTCGACGACACGGCGCTGCTCGACATGGGCGATTTCGCCGGTGGCATGCTCAAGTACCTGCGGCGCCATCCGGTGCCCCGGGTCACCATCGCCGGTGGCTTTGGTAAGCTGACCAAGCTCGCCCAGGGCGCTTTGGACCTCCATTCGAGCCGCAGCCAGGTGAATTTCGACCGTCTCGCCGAGGCTCTGGGCGACCTCGGCGCGGGGGCCGACGTGGTAGCCCGCGCCCGCGACGCCAACACCGCCATGGAAGTGCTCGGCCTGGCCACGGGCCTGCCCATCGCCGAGGTGGTGGCGCACCAGGCCCGGGAAGTCGCCCTGGCGACCCTGGCCGGCGACAGCGCCGTGGACGTGGTGGTGTTCGACCGCCAGGGCAAGCTCATCGGCCATGCCGGCCCGTAACCTGCCCCGCTTGCTCATTCTCGGCGGCACCGCCGAGGCCAGGGGACTGGCCCGCGAGGCGGTTGCCCTGTTCGATGATGGGCTGGCTGTCATCACCTCCCTGGCTGGGCGCACCCGAAATCCGGCAACGCTGGCCGGCCGCGTCCGCCGCGGCGGTTTCGGTGGCGCCGATGGCCTCGCCGACTACCTCGCCACTGAGGCCATCGCCATGGTCATCGACGCGACCCACCCGTTCGCCCAGGTCATCTCGGACCACGCGCACCGCGCCTGCGAACAAACCGGGGTGCCGCGCCTAGCCCTGCTGCGCCCGCGCTGGCGCAGGCAATCCGGCGACCACTGGATTGAGGTCGACGACGTGGCAGGCGCCGCGGCGGAACTGGTGGCACGCGGCGGACATGCGTTCATCACTGTTGGCGTCAAGGATCTCGCTGCCTTCGCTGGTCTCACGGACGTTCATTGCTTGGTGCGTCTGGTCAATACGCCGTCCGCGCCCCTGGCGGGATTCGAGGTTTTGACAGACCGCGGTCCCTTCACGGTCGCCGGCGAAAAACGCCTGTTGACCGACCATCGCATCGACGTAGTGGTCAGCAAGGCCAGCGGCGGCGGCGCCACGCGAGCCAAGATTACCGCCGCCCGGGCTCTGGGCATCCCGGTCATCATGGTCGCCCGCCCGCCCGACCCGCCCGGCCCGCGCACCAGCCGCCGGGCCATAGTGCTTGATTGGATCGCCAAACGGCTATAGCGAGAATAAGTTTCACGGTTTGAAAAAGGAGAGAAGCGCCATGACCGACAGAGCGGCCTTGCAGGCGGTGATGGACCGCTTCACCGAGGACATCTGGAACAACCGGCGTCTCGACGTGGTCGATGAGGT
>JAYZAP010000263.1:0-4670 GCA_036339655.1 Pseudomonadota bacterium
GGGCAGGGCCGACGTGGAATCCGAATCCACGTTCTTCACCTCCGAGGAAACCCGCACGCCGTCTTCCATCGCCCTCAACATCACTCAGCCGCTGTATCGCGGCGGCCGCACGGTGGCCCAGACCCGGCGGGCCGAGAACCTGGTGCTGGCCGACCGCGAGCGCCTTATCGACGCCGAACAGAACGTGCTGCTCGACGTCACCACCGCGTATATGGATGTGCTGCGCGACCGGGCGGTGCTCAAGCTGGCCATGAACAACGAACAGCGCCTGCGGCGTCAGCTCGAAGCCGCTCAGGACCGCTTCGATGTCGGTGAGGTAACCCGTACCGATGTCGCCCAGGCCGAGGCCCGGGTGGCCAACGCGGTGGCCGAACGGGTCGTCGCCGAGGCAGAGTTGACCGCGGCGCGGGCGGCCTACCTCAACGTGGTCGGTTCGTTGCCCCAGGAACTGGCGTCACCGCCGCCTCTCGCCGGGCTGCCGGCGACCGAGCAGCAAGCCCGTGAAATCGCCATCGAGCTTAATCCGACCATCCGCCGCGCGGTTTATATCGCGCGCGCCGCCCGGGCCGACATCGCAGTTCAGTTCGGCGTTTTGTTGCCGCGCTTCGAATTGACCGCGGAGATGAGCCGTATCGAGGATGCCACGTCGCGCGGCAGCCTGACCACGCGCAATCAGATTTCCGCCCAGTTGACGGTGCCGTTGTATCAATCGGGCTCGGAACACGCCCAGGTGCGGGCGACCCGCGAGGTGGCGTCGCAGCGGCGCATCGAAATTGAGGAGGCGCGGCGCTCGGTGCTTGAAACCACCACCCTGTGGTGGGAGACCCTGGTTACCGCCCGGGCGCAAATCGCCGCCTTCCGCGAGGCCGTGCGGGCCGCCGAAATCGCCCTCGACGGTGTCGAACAGGAAGCGGCGGTGGGCTCGCGCACCACCCTCGACGTGCTCGACGCCGAGCAGGAGTTGTTCCTGGTGCGGGTCGACTTGGTGCGGGCCGAGCACGACGACGTGGTCGCCAGCTATACCATCGAGGCGGTCATCGGCCGCCTGACGGCGTCCCGCCTCGGGTTGCCCGTGCAGGCCTACGACCCGACCGTTCACTACCTCGACGTGCGCGATAAAGTCTGGGGCACCGGTGGCGAGAATTAAGTAAAAATTAACACCTGCTGGCAATTGTTTACGGTTTGTCTTACCCTCGCGCCAGACAGTGCTCGATTGTGTCGATAAGGGTTTCCGAGGAATGAGTGACGGACCTGTGAGATGAGTGACAAGAATGCCCAACAAGACCCATCGATGGAGGAGATTCTCGCCTCCATCCGTCGCATTATTACCGAGGATGAGGCGGTGGAAGGTCACTTCGCCAGCGATGGGAAGGGTGGCGAAGTGGCAGCCGGTGAAGACGCCGTCGACTCCGAAGGTGTCCTGGAGCTGACTCAAATGGTTCAAGAAGATGGCTCGACTGTCGATTTGACCGAGGAAACGGAACCCGAGCCGGACCCCAAGCCAGAGCCAGAGCCAGAGCCAGAGACGGCAGTCTCCGAGGTGACGGAAACTTTGATTTCGGAAGCCGTGTCGTCGGCCTCCATCGATACCATTTCCAAGCTTGCCGAGGCCGCCGACTCCGTGCCGGAAGTCAGTTTTGGCCTGTCGTTCAGCGGCTCCGGACGGACGGTCGAGGACTTGGTGGTCGAGATGATTCGCCCGATGCTGCGGGAATGGCTCGACGAGAATCTGCCGGCCACGGTCGAACGCATCGTCCAGAAGGAAATCCGCAGGCTGGTACGTCAGGCCGAGCCGGACTAGGGCGGTTCCGACCCGGCCCGCCGGGCGGTTCCAACAATTTCAAGCAATAACGTCATGACGAGAGACTGACCGACGATGCTGGACAAGACCTACCGGCACGACACCACGGAATCGCGGCTCTACGAGGCCTGGGAAAAGGCTGGCGCCTTCGCCAGTGGCGGCGCCCGGGCCAATGCCGACCCCTATACCATTGTCATTCCGCCGCCCAACGTGACCGGCAGCCTGCACATGGGCCATGCCCTCAACAACACCATGCAGGACATTCTCATTCGCTGGCAGCGCATGCGGGGCTCCGACGCCCTTTGGCAACCCGGTACCGACCATGCCGGCATCGCCACCCAAATGGTTGTCGAACGCCAGCTCGCCGAGGAGGGCAAGACTCGCCAGGACCTCGGCCGCGAAGGTTTCGTCGACCGGGTATGGGCCTGGAAGGAAGAATCCGGCGGCACTATTTCAAATCAGTTGCGCCGCCTCGGCGCTTCGGCGGACTGGTCCCGCGAACGCTTCACCATGGACGAGGGCCTGTCGGCCGCGGTTCGCAAGGTGTTCGTCGACCTCTACAAACAGGGGCTGATCTATCGCGACAAGCGACTGGTCAACTGGGACTGCAAACTGCACACGGCGATTTCCGATCTCGAGGTCGAACTGCGCGAAGAAAACGGCAAGCTGTGGTACTTTAAATATCCCGTGGAAGGCGCTGATAACAAATATATAATTGTCGCCACAACGCGACCCGAAACCATGCTCGGTGATTCCGCCGTGGCGGTCCATCCCGAGGACGAGCGCTATAGGGATCTGGTGGGGAAATACTGTATCCAACCGTCCACCGAGCGGCGCCTGATCATTGTCGCCGACGACTACGCCGATCCGGAACAGGGGTCGGGGGCGGTCAAGATGACGCCGGCCCATGATTTCAACGATTTCGAGGTTGGCCGCCGCCACGACCTGGAGATGATTAATATTCTCAATGGCGACGGCACCATCAACGATGCCGCGCCCGAACGTTTCCAGGGTCTCGACCGCTATGACGCGCGGGACGCCATCGTCGCCGAAATGGATGGCTGGGGCCTGCTGGAAAAAATCGAAGACCAGCTTCACACGGTGCCCTACGGCGACCGTTCGGGCGTCGCCCTCGAACCCTGGCTCACCGACCAGTGGTATGCCGACGCCGCGACCCTGGCCTTGCCGGCCATCGAGGCGGTGGAGCAAGGCCGGACCCAGTTCGTACCCAAACAATGGGGAAACACCTATTTCCAATGGATGCGCAACATCCAGCCATGGTGCATTTCACGGCAACTGTGGTGGGGCCACAGAATTCCGGCGTGGTACGGCCCCGACGGCCACATCTTCGTCGAACTGACCGAGGGCGAAGCCCTTGCCGCGGCCGCCGACCGCTATGGCGAAGCGGTCGAGCTGACCCAGGAAACCGACGTGCTCGACACCTGGTTTTCCTCGGGTCTGTGGCCGTTCTCGACCCTCGGTTGGCCCGAGCAGACCCCGGAGCTCGAGCGCTATTACCCGACGGACGTGCTGATTACTGGGTTTGACATCATCTTTTTCTGGGTCGCGCGGATGATGATGTTCGGCCTTCACTTCATGGGTGAAGTGCCGTTCCACACAGTCTACATCCATGCCCTGGTCCGCGACGAAAAGGGCCAGAAGATGTCCAAGAGCAAGGGCAATATTATCGACCCCCTGGAACTGATCGACAAATACGGCGGCGATACCCTGCGCTTCACCCTGACCGCCATGGCCGCCCAGGGCCGCGACATCAAGCTCTCGGAAAGCCGGGTCGAGGGCTACCGCAACTTCATCACCAAGCTGTGGAATGCGGCGCGGTTCTGCGAACTGAACGGCTGCCACCGAGTCTCGAGCTTCGCGCCCTACGATTGCACGGAGACCCTCAACCGCTGGATTGTCGGGGAGGTCGCCAAGACTGGCCGGGCGGTCGATGACGCCCTCGAGGGCTATCGCTTCAACGATGCCGCCAACGCGCTCTATCAGTTCGTCTGGGGCACCTTCTGCGACTGGTACCTGGAGTTCTCCAAGCCGACGCTCACCGGACCCCACGGCCCGGCCAAGGACGAGGTGCGGGCGACCGCGGCCTGGGTGCTGGACCAGATTCTCATGCTGCTCCATCCCATCGCGCCCTTCGTTACCGAGGAGCTGTGGGCCAAGCTTGAGCCCATGCCGGCAACGCCGCTGATTGTGACGGCCTGGCCCGACTACCTGGAGACCGCGGTGGACGGCCGGGCCGAGGCCGAAATCGGCTGGCTGGTGCGCCTGATTTCAGCCCTGCGTTCGGCCCGCTCCGAACTCAACGTGCCACCATCGGCGAAGCTCACGTTGCTGCACCAGGATGCCGATGCCGTCACGGTCGGCCGGCTTGCCGCCCAGGGCGAATCCATTGCGACCCTGGCCCGCATTTCCGTCATCGAAACCCTCGATGGGCCGGCGCCTCAGGGCTCGGCCCGCATCGTCGTCGGCGAGGCGACCTACACCCTGCCGCTGGCCGAGGTCATCGACGTCAGCCAGGAGGCGGCGCGGCTGACTAAGCAGGTCGCCAAGCTCGACGGCGAAGTAGCCAAGATTGACGCCAAACTGGGCAACAAGAAATTCACCTCGCGGGCGCCGGAACACGTCATCGATGAACAGCACGAGCGCCGCACCACGGCCATTGAAACCCGCGACCGGGTCAGCGCCGCCCTGGAGCAGCTCGCCGGTTAATACCGAGGAGAGCGTAAATCAGGGTCGCGCCGGTCGAGGTCGGTGAGGGTTGGGTCAGTTTGGGAGACTGGCTGGGCAAATGACAGCCTCATGACTTCACCACACTACAGGCGAAGCGCAACGCTGCTTTCGGGCAAAAGAA
>JAYZAP010000264.1:0-8432 GCA_036339655.1 Pseudomonadota bacterium
GGCGGCTCCCATGGCTGGGGCTGGCACGCCTACCGCAACGCCAGCTTCGAAATCGACGGCGAGGTCATGCCCTCGGTGCCCGGTGGCACCCATTGGGGTGGCGGCATACGGATTTCGGCGCGCGATCAGGCCCGGTTTGGACTGTTGATCCAGCGCCGCGGAACTTGGGATGGCCGCGAGATTCTCAGCGAAGATTACATCGACGCCATGGTCACACCCTGTGCCATCAAGTCGGATTACGGTTATCTGTGGTGGTTAAACACCGGCCGCGAACTGTTTCCCGGTGCGCCGGAGACTAGCGTCTACGCCATCGGCGCCGGCGGCAACAACATCTGGGTCGATACCGACCACGACCTCACCGTGGTCACCCGCTGGCTCGACACCGACCACGCCAGCGACTTCATGGCGGTGGTGATAGGGGCGCTTTCCTAGGCAACAACCACCTCGGCGCCGGGCGCTTCCGGTTCCGTGTCGACCATTTCTTCGGGGAATCCGGGGGCGCGCAACTCGGCGCCGCAGGCTTCCTCCAAGCGCCGGACTATGCCCGACGACCAGGCGCGGGGGCCGTAGCGGTCCTGGCCGTCATCGAAAATTTCGCGGATCAGGGGCGCCACGTCCAAGGGCACGTCGGCGCGCTCGGCCACAGCCTGGAACAGGCTCATGTCCTTGATCACCAGGTCCATGGTGAAGTTGATGTTGTAGCTGCCGTTGAGAATGACTTGGCTCTCGGTCTCGTGGACGAACGAGTTGCCCGACGAAATGCGGATTGCCTCATAGGTGGTGGCCAAGTCCATGCCGGCCTGCTTGGCGGTCATCAGGGCTTCGCCCACCGCCACTAGATGCACGGAGGCGAGATAATTGGTCACCACCTTGAGCACCGAGGCAGAGCCCAGGGCGCCGGTGTGGAGAATTCGCCGGCCCATGACGGTGAGGGCCGGCAGGGCGCGCTCGAAGGTCGCCCGTCCGCAGCCGGCAAAAATGGCGATATTGCCGGTCGTCGCGCGGTGACAGCCGCCGGATACCGGACAATCCATGGCCTCGGCCCCGAGCGCCTCGACCTTGGCGCCCAGACGCTTGACCTCGGCCTCGTCCGTGGTGCTCATCTCGGCCCAAATTTTGCCCGCCGACAAGCCGTTGAGAACGCCATCGTCGGCCTCCATGACCGCCGCCGAGGCGGCCGGCGACGGCAGGCAGGTGATGACCATGTCGACCGCCTCGGTCAGTTGCCGGGGGCTGTCGGCCCAGGCGGCGCCATGGTCGAGCAGGGTTGCCGCCGGGGCGCGGTCAAGATCGCGCACGGTCACATCGAAGCCGTTGCGCAACAGGCTGCCGCACAGCTTGCCGCCGACATTGCCCAAGCCGATGAATCCGATTTTCATTGTTCGCCTCCCTAGAGGGCAGAGCGCCGGCCGTAAACGGTCTCGTTGACTTCCGGGTCGCCAATGACGCCGGGTTCGTTTTCGTAGACGAACACGCCCATGATGCGCAGGCGGTCGCCCTCGACAGTTGAGACCCGGTGAAGCGAATTGCAGCCACGGAAGATGCACAGGGCATCCTCTTCGCGCCCGACCTCGATGACGCCCGCGCGATCGCCCATGACCACCCGGCGGACCTGGTCACAATTCTGGTCATGGTCGCTGCGGGTGTTCTGGTGAATTTCGAAACGGCCGCCGGCGTCGGGCGCCTGAAGCATCAGGGTCATGGTGAAAGCGTTGATCGAATCGAAGTGCCAGGCCGATTGATCGCCGTTGCGGTAGCACAGGGCATTGACCGGCTGGAGCGGGTCGTCGTTGTCGTAGAGCCCATCGACACCGACGATTCCAGCCACCATCTTTTTCATATTATCCCAATAATACAACGTCTTAAGCGGAGACCTGTCGGGCAGAAGGTCAGCCGCCAGCATCCAGGTGCTGGCGTGATTGAGGATGTTGCGCGGGTGGTCGTCGGGCAGCGACGGGTCGCCAGCGCGCTGGAGATAGCAGTTGCGGTCGGCGCCGTTGTGGTTCGCCCGGTCGAGAACGCTCTCAATCTGGGCAACCGCCTGGGCCCTCGCCGCCGGGCGAATGAAGCCGGGCAGGACGACGTATTGCTGGGTGTCGAGCTCCCGGCGCAAGCATTCGGTCAGCACCTTGAAGGCATCGGACTCCGTATCCCCGATGGGATAGGCGTCGAGGTTGATAACGTCCTCGGGTGTCATAGGGCTTCCCTTGATTCTGAAGTCGGTTGGCTCAGGTCTGGCGATGCTGGCCCCAGCCATTCCAGTGGATTTGTTCGGCGGTCGGCAGCCGTTTGGCCGGCTTGAACGTGTCGCCGGTGAAATAGGCGACAGGCAACAGGACCGCCTGGGTAACGTCTTCCGGGATGCCGAGGATCGTCGCCACTTCCTTCTCCTCATAGAGATGCAGGGTGGTCCAGCACGAACCCAGGCCGCGTGCCCGCAGCGCCAGCATGAGCGACCAGGCGGCGGGCAGGATGGAACCGTAGAGCCCGCCCAGGTCGCCGACGTTCTTGCCCTCGATGCGGCCGTCGATGGCGAGAATAATGAGGGCCGGGTTGCGTTCCAGCTCCTCGGCCTGGCGGCGGGCCAACCCCAGGTTCTTGCGCACGAAATCAGCCTTTTCCAGGTTGTCCATGGCGGCGGCCACCGCTTCACGCTCGTCGAGGTAGGCAAAGGTGGTTTTGCGATAGCAGCCGGCGACGGCGGTCTTCTTGGCATCATCGGTGATGACGATGAAATGGCGCGGCGTGGCCACTGAGCCGACCGGCGACTGCAGGGCGATCTCGACGCACTCCTCGATCACCTTGGGGTCGACCGGCTTGTCGAAGTCGAGCCGCCGGCGCACGCCTCGGGTGGTGGTCAGCAGTTCGTCAGTGGCGGCGATATCGATGGTCATACGGATTCCTTGATGTCAGATAAACAGCATGGCGCCGTCGCTGCTGGCGTCGTTGAGGAAAGTGACGATGCCGCCTTGGACAGGCTCAAAGTCCTGGCGCAGGTCATTGGTGGTCAGGTCCTTGGTGCGTAGGCCCATTTCGCAGACCATGATGGTGACCCCGAGCTCGACGCAGGCCTCGAACAGCTCTTCGAAGGTGGCGACGCCGCGCGCCGCGTACCCGGTGTCGTGGGCGGTGGCGCTGGGCAGGGACGACCATCCCGGCGTGCCGTCGGCCAGGGGTTTGGCCAGGGCACGGCAAGCGTCCATGGTGAAGAACAGGGTGGTCGGCCGGTCGGTGGCCGCCGCCGCCGCCGCCATGGCCAGGGCATAGTGGACGCGCTCGAAGCCGCCCGAAAACACCACGATGGAGAGCTTGTCAGGCGTCACGGGTCTCGCCACAGGTGTCGCCGCTTTCCGCCAGGTGGATGGAAAGATCAACGATGGTCGCTTGGGGTCCGCACAGGGGGCAGTCCGGATCGGGCTTTATGGTCACCTTCTGGAAGGTCGCCGACAGGGAATCATAGAGCACCAGCGAGCCCGACAGGCTGTCGCCGATGGTGAGGATTTCCTTGAGCACCTCGGTCGCTTGAAACGAGCCCAGGGTGCCGGCCAGGGCGCCGAGAATGCCGGCCTCTGAGCACGACGGGATCAGGCCTGGCGGCGGCGCCTCGCGGAACAGGCAGCGATAGCAGGGATTGTCGCCGCCCTCGTAGGCCTTGAAGGTGGCAATTTGGCCGTCGAACCGGAGCATGGCGGCCGACACCAGGGGCCGCCTGGCGAAATAGCAGGCGTCGTTGACCAAATAGCGGGTGGCGAAGTTGTCGCTGCCGTCGGCGACGATGTCGTAGGCCTCGATCAACTGGCTGGCGTTGGCGGCGGTGAGTCGCTCCGTATGGGTGACCACCCGGACCTCCGGGTTGACCTCGGCCAGGGCGGCGGCGGCGCTTATGGTCTTGTGCTCGCCGATGCGCGAGGTCGAGTGGACAATTTGGCGCTGCAGGTTGGACAACTCGACCCGGTCGTCATCGACCACGCCGATGGTGCCGACCCCGGCGGCGGCGAGGTACATCAGCATCGGCGATCCCAGGCCGCCGGCGCCGATCACCAACACCTTGACGCCCAATAGCTTCTCCTGGCCGACGCCGCCGACCTCTTGGAGGATGATGTGCCGCGCGTAGCGGTGGAGCTGGTCTTTGCTGAATTCCATGACGCTTACGCCTTGGCAGTGGTCAACCCGGTGGAGCCGTAGCCGCCGGCGCCGCGCCCACTTGGTGGCAGTTCGTCGACTTCCTGCCACGACACCTGGGTCACCGGTGCGACCACCAACTGGGCGATGCGCATGCCCCGGCGGACCGTGAAGGTTGCCTCGCTGGTGTTGGCCAGGACCACGCTGATCTCGCCGCGAAAGTCCGCATCCACCGTTCCCGGTGAATTGAGCACCGTAATGCCGTGCTTCAAGGCCAGTCCCGAGCGCGGCCGCACCTGGGCTTCATAACCGGGCGGCAGGGCGGCGGCGAAGCCGGTGGGGATCAGCACCCGGCCGCCGGGCGCGATCTCCACGTCGGACGGTACGGCGGCGGCGAGATCCATGCCGGCGCTCAAGTCGGTGGCGTAGTAGGGCAGCGGCAGGTCCTCGGCGTGGGCCAGGCGGGTGATGGCGGCCCGGAGGGGGGCCCCCGGTGGGACAGAACTCATGCCGCGTGATCGGCCGCGAAAAACTCGGCGATGCGCGCGGCGAGGCGCTCCGCCACCGCCTCCTTGGTCATGGTCGGCCAGGCTTCATCGCCGTCAGCGGTGACGAGATGGACGGTGTTGTGGTCGCCGCCCATGACCCCGCCGCCGTCGGGGGTCACGTCGTTGGCGACGATCCAGTCGCAGCCTTTGCGCGTGAGCTTGGCCCGGGCGTGCGCGGTCAGTTTCTCGGTCTCGGCGGCGAAGCCGACCACCAGGGCCGGGCGCTGGTTGCCGGCGGCGCTCAAGCCGGCCAGGATGTCCGGGTTCTCGGTCAGCGCCAGGGCCGGCGCGGCGCCGTCCTTCTTGATTTTTTGATCGGCCGGTACCGCCACCCGCCAGTCCGAGACCGCCGCCGCGCAGACCGCCACGTCGAGCGGCAGGGCCGCCGTGCAGGCCGCGAGCATGTCGGCCGCCGATTCAATGTGGATGATGTTGACGCCCAGGGGGTCGGCCAGGGCGCTGGGCCCCGATACCAGGGTGACATCCGCGCCGAGGCGGGCACAGGCGGTGGCGATGGCATGACCCTGCTTGCCCGACGACCGGTTGGCGATGTAGCGCACCGGATCGATGGCCTCATAGGTTGGGCCGCTGGTGACCAGCGCCCGGCGCCCGGCGAGCGGCGCGTCCAACGCAAAATGCTGTTCCACGGCGGCGACAATCTCAGCCGGCTCGGCCATGCGCCCGGGACCGTACTCGCCGCAAGCCATCTCGCCTTCGTTTGGGCCGATCAAGGTGACGCCGCGGGCCGCCAGGGTTTCCATATTGACCTGGGTCGCCGGGTGTTGCCACATGCGGACATTCATGGCCGGGGCCGCCAGCACCGGCTTGTCGGTGGCGAGCAACGCGGTGGTCGCCAGATCGTCGGCCCGGCCCTGGGCCATGCGGGCCAGCAAATCGGTGCTGGCCGGCGCGACCACTACCACATCGGCGGCGCGGGACAACTGGATATGGCCCATTTCGGCTTCGTCGGTCAGGGAGAACAGTTCCCTGTAGACCTTCTCCCCCGACAACGCCGAGACCGACAGGGCGGTGACAAACTCGGCCCCGCCCCGGGTCAGAATACAGCGCACGGTGGCGCCCTGGCCCTTGAGCAGGCGAATCAGCTCGAGCGACTTGTAGGCGGCGATGCCGCCCGAAATCACCAGCAATATGCGCTTGCCGCTAAGTGTCATCAGGCACCCAATATAGTGGATTCCCTTCCCCTACTCCATGGCAGCGCCTCACGCAAGCGCCACGACGGCCAGCAAAAGCGCCGCGATGGCCGCCCAGACCAGGGTTTGACCGCCCTGTTTGGCCCCGGCCTCGGCCAATGCCGCCACCGTGTCGGGGTGGAGTTTGACGCCGCTCCGGGAGATTGCCGCCAGGGTTGCTTCGGCGTCGGCCAGCAGGCGGGGGAGGCGTTGGATGATGGCCCGGCCGTCGTCGACGGTTTCGCGCAGCCGCGCCTCGGGGCCGAGATTGTCGACCACCCAGTCTTCGATCAGCGGCTGGGCCAGGGACCACAGGTTGACTTCAGGGTTGAGGCGACGGCCGATGGCCTCGGCCAGCAGCATGGTCTTCTGCAGTAGCAGGAGCTGGGGCTGGGTCTCCATGGCGAAGGTCTCGGTGACCTGGAACAACTGGGCGAGCAACTGGCCCAACGAGATCTCGTTGAGCGGCTTGCCCATGATCGGCTCGCCGATCGAGCGGCAGGCCTGGGTGAAGGCGGCGGTCGACTTTTCGGCCGGCACGTAGCCGGCCTCGAAGTGGATACGCGCCACCCGGCCGTAGTCGCCGGTGAGAAAACCCAGAAGCATTTCCGCCAGATAGCGGCGGGTCTCGCGGTCGAGCCGGCCCATGATGCCGAAATCCACCGCCGCGATGTCGCCGTCGCTGTTGACGAACAGGTTGCCGGGGTGGAGGTCGGCGTGGAAGAAGCCGTCGCGGAAGACCTGGTTGAAGAACGCCCGCGAGGCCTTTTCCAGCACCGCGTCGACATCGTGGCCAGCCTCGATGATAGCGTCCCGCTCGTCAATGGGGATGCCCTCGATGCGCTCGATGGTCATGACCCGCTGGCTGGTGCGTTGCCAGTCGATTTCAGGAATGTAGAAGCCGTCGTCGCCGGCCAGGTTCTCCCGCAGCTCCGAGGCCGCCGCCGCTTCGAACCGCAGATCCATCTCCAGGGCCACCGAGTCGGCGAAGATACCCACCACTTCGACCGGGCGCAGGCGACGCAATCCCGGCTCAATGTGCTCGACCAGGCCGGCGAGCCAGTAGAACAGCTCAACGTCCTGGGCGAAGGCGTCCTCGACCCCGGGATGGCGCACTTTGACCGCCACCCGGCGGCCGTCGCTGGTGGTGGCGTGGTGGACCTGGGCGATGGAGGCGGCAGCCACGGCGTGATCTTCAAAATCGGCGAACAGGTGTTCGATAGGGGCGCCGAGTTCGTCCTCGACGATCAGCCGGGCTTCGGTGCCGGGCGACGGCGGCAGGCGGTCCTGGAGATTGGCGAGGTCGTCGGCAATGGCCTCGCCGACCACATCGGGGCGGGTCGACAGGGCCTGGCCGAGCTTGATGAAACTCGGCCCCAGGGCGTGAAGCGCCGCGGCCAGGCGCTGGCCGACCCGGCCTTCCACGGGGCCGCGTGCAGCCAGGTGGCGCAGCACCTTGGCGATCACTTCGAATCCGGCGACTTCCAGGGGGTAGAGTGCGTCATGGCGGGCCAGGGTCCAGACGATGGCCACTAGGCGGGCGATATTGCGTCCAGCGCGAAGCATCGGTTCAAATCCGCCAGGCCGAGTGGATCGCCGCCACCCCGCCGGACAGGTTGCGGTAGCGGCATTGGCCGAGGCCGGCATCGGTGATCATGGTCTTGAAGGTCTCCTGGTCGGGAAAACGGCGAATGCTCTCCACCAGATACTGGTAGGAGTCCCGGTCGCCGGCGACGATCTCACCGAGCAGCGGCAGCAGCTTGAACGAATAGGCGTCGTAGAGCGGCTCGAGGGCGGCCACCGCGACATGGCTGAACTCGAGGCACAGGAAGCGCCCGCCGGGGCGCAGCACCCGGCGGGCCTCGGCCAGGGCGCGCTCCAGGCGGGTCACGTTGCGAATACCGAACGCCATGGTCACCGCGTCAATCGACGCGTCGGCCAGGGGCAGGGCTTCGGCGTCGCCGCACAGCCAGTCGATACCGGACAATAGTCCCCGATCAAGCGCCCGGTCGCGGCCCACCGCGAGCATGGCCGGGTTAATGTCGCAGACCGCGACCCGGGCGTCGGCGGCGCGATCAAGGATACGAAAAGCGATGTCGCCGGTGCCTCCGGCCACGTCGGCCACCCGCATGGCCGGGCGCGGCTTGAGCCAGGCCACCATCTCGGCCTTCCACAGACGATGGATGCCGGCGCTCATGAGGTCGTTCATGAGGTCGTAGGTCGGGGCCACGCTGGCGAACACCTCGGCCACCATACCGGCCTTGTCGGCCATGGGGACCCGTTGGTATCCGAAGTTGGTGTCGTCGGCCGGGGCACTCGGCCCCTCTTCGGGCGCTTCATCGGCTGGGGACATGCCACTGGCGTAATCGCCGAGCAAGGCGCCGGCAGGCACGTCTAGTGCGTCGACCAGTTTGGCGATGGTAACGTCGCGCAGGCGGAGGTTGCCACGCTCCAGCTTGGATATCGTAGGTTTTCCCAATCCGACAAGTTTTCCAAGGGTTTCCTGGCTCAGGCCGCGCTCACGGCGCCAATGACGAATATGGTTTTCCATAGGTTTTGGCGACAAATTCGA
>JAYZAP010000265.1:0-10215 GCA_036339655.1 Pseudomonadota bacterium
CCCCGCAAAACCCGCTGGCCGCGCGGGCGGGGGGGGGGGGGGGGTTGGGGGGGGGGGCGTGCGCCCCCCCCCCCCCCCCCCCACCCCGAGGACCTCATCGAGGTGATGCGCGCGTCCGGGTTGCGTGGCCTTGGCGGTGCCGGATTTCCGGCCGGCCAGAAGTGGCAATTCGTGCGTGCCGAGGCCGGCCGCCGGCTCATGGCGGTCAACGCCGACGAGGGCGAACCGGGCACCTTCAAGGACCGCCACTACATGGAGTCCGACCCTCACCGCTGCCTCGAGGGCATGCTGGTGGCAGCCTGGGTGGTCGAGGCCACCGACGTCTATTTCTATCTTCGCGATGAGTATTCCGGTGTGCGCCAGGTCCTGCTCGCCGAGATAGCCAAGATCGAAGCAGCCGGTCTCGATCGGGCGACCAGAATCCATCTTCGCCGGGGCGCTGGCGCCTATATATGCGGCGAGGAAGGCGCCATGATGGAGAGCATCGAGGGCAAGCGCGGCATGCCCCGCAACCGGCCGCCGTTTCCCACCCAGGTCGGGTTGTTCGGCCGGCCAACCCTGATCCACAACGTCGAGACGGTCTACTGGGTGCGGGCTCTGGTCGAGAACGGCGCTGATTGGTTCGCCGGCCAGGGCCGCAATGGGCGCAAGGGCCTGCGCAGCTTCTCGGTCTCGGGCCGGGTCGCCGAGCCCGGCGTCAAGCTGGCCCCTGCCGGCATTACCATCCGTGAGCTGATCGACGAGTTTTGCGGCGGCATGGCCGAGGGTCACGCGTTCAAGGGTTATTTGCCGGGCGGCGCCTCGGGCGGCATTCTGCCGGCGTCCCTGGGCGACATTCCCATGGATTTCGACACCCTGCAGAAGCACGACTGTTTCATTGGCTCGGCGGCCGTGGTGGTGCTGTCCGACCAGGACAACATGGGCGACGTGGCGCTCAACCTCCTGCGCTTCTTCGAGGACGAGAGCTGCGGCCAGTGCACGCCGTGCCGGGTCGGCTGCGAGAAAGCGGTCAAGATGATTAGCGACGGCGCTTGGAATGGCAACTTGCTCAAGGAATTATCGGTGACCATGATGGATGCATCGATCTGCGGTCTTGGCCAGGCAGCGCCTAACCCTATGTTGATGGTGCTACGGCACTTCCAGGATGACCTGCCATGACGGATCAAATCGAATTCATCCTCGACGGCAAAACGGTTACGGCCGAGGCGGGCGAGACCATCTGGCAAGTCGCCGAGCGCGAAGGCGTCGAGATTCCCCATCTCTGCTATTCGACCCAGGCGACCTACCGGCCCGACGGCAACTGCCGGGTCTGCATGGTTGAGATCGAAGGCGAACGGACCTTAGCCGCGTCCTGCCTGCGGGCGCCGACATCGGGCATGGAGATCAAGACCGCCACCACCCGGGTCGAGACCGCGCGCAAGATGGTCATGGAACTGCTTCTCGCCGACCAGCCGGCCAAGGAAAGCGCCCACGACCCTCAGTCCGAGCTGTGGCACTGGGCCGAACAGATGGGCCAGCTCGAGAGCCGCTTTCCGGCCCGCGAAGCCCCCGCCGCCGACAACAGCCACCCGGCCATGGCGGTTAATCTCGACGCCTGCATCCAGTGCAACCTCTGTGTCCGGGCGTGCCGCGAAGCCCAGGTCAACGATGTAATCGGCATGGCCTACCGGGGCCATGGCGCCAAGGTGGTGTTCGACTTCGACGACCCTATGGCGTCGTCGACCTGCGTCGGCTGCGGTGAATGCGTCCAGGCCTGCCCGACCGGCGCCCTGATGCCGGCCAACCTGCTCGACATGGCCGGCGTGCGCGACGGCTACGCTGACGAGCAGATCAAGAGCGTCTGCCCCTATTGCGGGGTCGGTTGCCAGATAACCTACAACGTCAAGGACAACAAAATCCTTTGGGTCGACGGCCGCGAAGGACCGGGCAATTCGGGCCGGCTGTGCGTCAAGGGCCGGTTCGGCTTCGACTACGTCAATCATCCCCACCGCCTGACCACGCCGCTGATCCGCCGGGCCGACGCCGCCAAGGACGCCGGGGCCGATATCGACCCGGCCAACCCTCTCGGCCAGTTCCGCGAGGCGACCTGGGACGAAGCCTTGGATGTGGCCGCCGCTGGTCTTGCAAAAATTCGTCAGGCCGAGGGGCCCAAGGGTCTCGCCGGCTTCGGCTCGGCCAAGGGCTCCAATGAAGAAGCCTATCTGTTCCAGAAGCTGGTGCGCGTGGGCTTCGGCACCAACAACGTCGATCATTGCACCCGGCTGTGCCACGCCTCCTCGGTGGCGGCGCTGCTTGAGACCATCGGCTCGGGCGCGGTCACGGCGCCGTTTACCGACGCCCTCAAGGCCGACCTGATCGTGGTTATCGGCGCCAACCCGACCGAGAACCATCCGGTGGCCGCCACTTTCTTCAAGAACGCGGCCAAGAGCGGCGCAACCCTGGTGGTCTGCGACCCGCGCGGCCATGCCTTGAAGAAGCACGCCACCCATATGGTTCAGTTCACGCCGGGCTCTGATGTCGCCATGCTCAACGCCATGATGAACGTCATCGTCGAGGAGGAGCTTTACGACCGCCAGTACATCGAGGCTCATACGGAAGGGTTCGAGGAACTCAAGGAGCATGTGAAGAAGTTCCCGCCGGAAGCCATGGCCGAGATTTGCGGCGTCGACGCCGAGACCCTGCGCACCGTGGCGCGTAAATACGCCCGGGCCGAGCGTGCGATAATTTTCTGGGGCATGGGCATTTCCCAGCATGTCCACGGCACCGACAACGCCCGCTGCCTCATCGCGCTGGCGCTGATGACCGGGCAGATCGGCCGGCCGGGCACCGGGCTCCACCCCCTGCGCGGTCAGAACAACGTCCAGGGGGCGTCCGATGTGGGCCTTATCCCGATCATGTATCCCGACTACCAGCGGGTCGAGGATGCCGCCGTCAAGGCCCGGTTCGAGGACTTCTGGGGCGTCGAGCTCGACCCCGATAAGGGGCTGACCGTGGTCGAGATCATGGACGCGGTCCACGACGACGTTATCAAGGGCATGTACATCATGGGTGAGAACCCGGCCATGTCCGACCCCAACACCGGCCATGCCCGCCATGCCCTGGCCAAACTCGAACACCTGGTGGTCCAGGACATCTTTCTGACCGAAACCGCGTTCCACGCCGACGTGGTGCTGCCGGCCTCGGCCTGGCCCGAGAAGGACGGCACGGTGACCAACTCCAACCGCCAGGTCCAGATGGGCCACACCGCCCTGGACATGCCCAGCGGCGTGCGCCAGGACTGGTGGATTATCCAGGAGATTGCCCGACGTATCGATCTCGACTGGGACTACGACCACCCGCGCGACGTCTACGGCGAAATGCGGGGCTGCATGCCGTCGCTCGACAACATCGGCTGGGACCGCCTGATGGCCGAGAGCGCCGTCACCTACCCCAGCGACGCGGACGACCAGCCGGGCCACGACGTGTTGTTCGGCGACGGTTTTCCCACCGCCACCAGCCGGGGCAAGATGGTGCCGGCCGACATCATCCCGCCCGACGAGCAACCCGACCATGACTTCCCGATGATCTTGAGCACTGGCCGGGTGCTCGAGCACTGGCACACCGGCGCCATAACCCGGCGCGCCACGGTGCTCGACGCCCTCGAGCCCGAGGCCATCGCCTGCTTGTCCCCCACCGACCTCGACCGCCTCGGCATCGCGCCCGGCGACAAGGTGCGGGTGGCGACCCGGCGCGGCGTCATCGAGACAACGGCGCGGCGCGACGGCAAGGTACCGCCCGGCGTGGTCTTCGTGCCGTTCTGTTTCGCCGACGCGGCGGCCAATATGCTGACCAACCCGGCGCTCGACCCGATCGGCAAGATTCCCGAGTACAAGTACTGCGCCGCCCGGGTCGAAAAGGGTGTGGCCGACGAGGTTTGACCAGCGGTCCACCGGGCGTAGAATGACCGCATCGAGGCACTTGGGGGGCGTCTTATGAAAGCCATGTTAATCGGGTTTGCCGCCGCCATCGGCATTGCCATTGTCGCCGGCGCCGTCCTGTCTAGCCTTAACCCGGACAGCACGCAGGCCTACACCTCGGCGGATGTTCGTCTCGATTAGTCGACGCCCACTCCCGCACGGGACGGTATGAGCTTTCCCTTTCACCCGCTTGTCGTGGCGACCTTCGTCTGGCTTTCACCCTATGCGTGGAACCAGAACGAGCTGTTTTTCAGAGACATCCTACCCACCGCGGTTACCGCCACGGTTGCCGCCGGCGTCCTGCTGCTGGTCATCTGCGCCGCCCTGCGAGACGCCGGGCGGGCCGGTGTGGTAGTCAGCCTGCTGCTAATCGGTTTGCTGTACTACGGTCACGCCGACGACGCGGTGACCAGTCTTTTCGGCGGCGTCCCCCCCGGCGGCCTGTTCACGGCGCTATGGGCGGCGTTCTTCGTGGTGGCGATCGGCTATCTCGTGGTCCGCCGACCGGGCGTGGAAAGCCTGACCAAGCTCTGCAACGCCTTTGCCCTGGGCTTGGTGCTGCTGCCCCTGGGTACGGTGGCCGTGGGCTTGGCGGGCGACACGTCGCCCCCCGTCCCCATGGTCGAGCCATCGGCGGCAAGCCCGGGGCAGGGGCAACTGACCGACCCCGATATCTACTATATTATCTTCGACCGCTACGCCGGCGAGCGGACGCTGCGGGATGTCTACGATTACGACAATCGTGACTTTCTCGAGTCCCTCCGCGAGCGCCAATTCTTCGTGATTGACCGCAGCCGCGCCAACTACACCAAGACCGCGCATTCCCTCGCCGCGACGCTCAATCTCACCCATCTCGCCTATCTCAGCGAACAGATCGGGCCGGGCTCCGGCGATTGGAAGCCGGTCTATGGTTTGATGCTCGACAGCAAGGTGATGCGCGATGTGAAGGCGCGCGGCTATCGCTACCTGCATTTCGGGTCGTGGTGGGAGCCGACCCGCCGGAACCGGCTAGCCGACGAAAACTATTTCGCGCCGCGGCTGCTGCCCTGGTTCACCGTCGACTTCAACGAATTCGAAAGTCTGCTGCTGCGCCAGACCCTGCCGGTCCGGGTCAGCCTGGCGCTGTTCGGCGGGGACAGCGGATGGCGACGCCACCAGTTCAAGCGCGTCGGGCGCAAGCTCGACCAACTTGCCACCCTGAGGCGCCGCGATGGCCCGCTCTTCGTCTTCGCCCATATGCTGATACCCCACGACCCCTTCGTGTTCCACGCCGACGGCCGCTACAAGAGTCCGGCCGAGGCGGGCGCCACGACGCGCGAGCGGAACTATGTCGATCAGTTGATTTACACCAATCGCAGGATCCAAGAGTTGGTCGACCAACTGCTGGCTAAATCGCCGCCGCCGGTAATCATCATTCAGGCCGACGAGGGTCCTTTCCCGCAGCGATATCACGCCGATGAGGATAGTTTCGACTGGAGCCGCGCATCGGATGAGGAGATGAGAAAGAAATTCGGAATCTTGAACGCCATCTATTTTCCCGACGGCGATTACAGCGCGCTGTATCAGGGCATGACGCCGATCAATTCGTTCCCGGTCGTCTTTAATAAGTATTTTGGCGAGACCTATGCCATGCTTCCGGATACCAGCTACACGTTCCGTTCGCACGACGACCTTTATACATTTTTGGATATCACCGAGACGGTGAAGTGAAGTTCAGGCGCCAGGATCCGGTTTCGCGAATCGCGCCTTCCAGGCCGGCACGTGATTCCTGGCGATTTTCTTGAAGGGCAGGGAATAGAGCTTCCAGACCCCGTCATATTCCTGGTGCTCGCCCTCATAGAGGCCGTAGTTGATGCCCTCGTGCTCGGTAGGGACGTAGAGAGTGCCGAACACCCAGTCCCAGACCACCAGGATACGCCCGAAGTTCTTATCGAAATGGCGCGGCTGGTCGCTGTGATGAATCTGGTGCAGCGCCGGGCTGCTGACCACGTGGCGGATGTATTTGGGGAACGGCAGCCAGATATGGGAATGGCGCAGGTGGTAGCCGGCGAGGAAAAATACGAAGGTGCCGATGTCCAGTTCGCTTACTGAAAATGCGCTAACCTGGTCCGCGTAGCAGTAGGTAAAGACGCCTTTTACGAGGCCGACGAATATTCCCACCCCCCAGGCGTTGACGACAACGTCGACCGGATGCATGCGCAGCACCGTCAACGGCGTCAGCACCGCCGCCGAGTGATGAATTTTGTGGAACTCCCACAACGCCGGAATTCTGTGCTCAAGGTAATGAGAGAAGAACAGGCCGGTGTCGACCGCGAACATGATCAACACCGTGAACGCCACCCGCGCCGTTAGGCTGGCCTCCATGCCGGCGCCGCCGGCGCCGAACACCGCTTCGAGACCGCCGACCACCCACAGGGCGATCAGGGACATGTGGCCGAACAACCAGCCCAGTACCAGGAGGTCGACCAGCCAGTTCACGGCGGCGTACTTGTAGTCGACGATGGCCGAACGATGGAGGTAGACGTCTCTGGGGAAGCAGAACCTGAACAGGCCGCGCAGGGAGCGCTTGTCGGGCTCGCCGTCGCGCAGCAGGTAGACCAGGGCCGTCAGCACCACCGCACCGAGGATGAACAGCCAGTAGAACCGGTTGGTCGGCATCACCACGAAGGCGAACGGGTTTGCGGCCTCGGCGAAGCGGCTGAAAAATATGACGTAATTATCGAGGCTGAAAGACATGGAAAATATGCGCCCAACTATATCATGAAACCGCTCATGGAGCAGCGGCGCCGTCATTGCGGCGGCGGTAAATATGAAATTCCTCAACCACGGCAATGGGTTCGTAGTTCCGCCAGATTTCCACGAAGCGTGGGTCGGTCGAGAAAAACGCGATGAAATCGAAATCGATGCCGCCGTACCAGGGCTTGTCGCGGCGCTCGTCCAGCAGGATTACGGCTGGGGGCTTGGCGGTCAGGTCGGCGACCACCGTGTCGATGGTATAGCGCTCGATATCGCGCAGGCCCGGCGACATCTCGCCTGCTTCGCGTGCCCGGGCATAGCCCGGCAGCAACCACAGCGACGCCGCCCGCGACGACCATTCGACCTCGGCATAGGTCACCAGAGGGAAGCCGGTCCAGGTGTTGGACGATATGAAATAAATCGCCTTGCCGCCGGCGTGCTCACGGACGATGGGTAGCAGCCGGTCGAGATGCTCGTTGTGGTAACCGCTCAACACCAGGGGCCGCAGCGACAGGCCGGCGAGAACGGCGATGGCCGTCAGGGTCAGGGCCAGGGGAAAGCGTGGCCGTGTGATCGTTTCTCGGCTGTCGAGGAGGGCGCCGGTAACCATCAGGCCGAGCGCCATGGCCAGCATCGACCGGGTCGGATGGATGTGATAGTTCCAGCCTTTCATCTGGGCCAGATAGGCAATGAAGAAACCGACGCTGGCGACCAGAAAGACGTCGCCGGCGATGGCAAAACGCTGACGCCGGCGGGTCAGCCCATGGGTGACGAGGACCGCTGGCAGCAGCCAGGCCTCGGGGCGGTTCATGACGAAGCCCAGGGTGTTGCGGTAGGCGGCGTTGTAGACCTCGAGGGCGAACGGCACCACCCGGCTCACATAGTCGGGGGTGAAAACCAAAATTGACGACAGGTAGAACGCCACCCCGGCGGCCAGGGCCAGGGTCTCGGCCCTGAACATCGCGCCCAGGTCGCGGCTATAGGTCAGCCGGTAGAGCTCGAGCAGGACCGGCACCAGCAGGAAATGGGGTTTGATGGCGAAGCCGAGCGCCGCCAGGCCGCCAATCAAAATAGCCATAGCGGTGGGGCAATCGTGGCCCGAGGCGCGCAAAATGGCGAGGGCGAAATAGGGCATGGCCAGGGTGACCATCATGGGTTCGCGCTGGCCGAAGTCGGCGGCCGGCAGGATGACCAGAACGAACACGGCCACGGCCAGGAAGCCCTTGCGCGGGGCGCCGTAGTCGTCGACGAGCCGCCAGGTCAGCGCCAGTGACAACGCCACCACGGCGAAGACATAGAGGAAATAGGCATGGACCACGAACAGCCCGGTGAGCCGCGCCGCCGCCACCGCCGGCACGGTCAGGTAGAGCATGAGCGGCGGGTTGACCTCGAAGAAGATGTCGTCGTAGGGCACGCCGCCGTCGAGCAGGGTCCCGGCGGCGTAGAGATACCAGGCAATGTCGTTATTGACGGTCTGGTCGAGCCGCAATACCGCGCTGGCGAGGAAGACGAGGGCGAGGACCGCCAGTTCGGCCCGGTCGCGAAACACCTCCGGCGCGGTCATTCGGCGGATGCGGCCGGCTTCAATTCGGCGGCTTGGTGGCTCCTGTCATCGGCGCCGTCGAAGCCGATGCAGTCGCGCACCACGTAAAGTGGCCGCCCTTTGACCTCTGTGTACATGCGGCCGAGATACTCGCCGATGATGCCTAGGGTGAAAAGGTTCAAGCCGCCAATCAGCAGCACCGAAACCATGAGCGAGGCATAGCCGGGAACGTCGACCCCCACAATCAGGGTGCGAAGCACCAAATAGCTGGCGTAACTGAAGGCGATTATGGAGATCAAAAGGCCCACGTAGGTCCAGACTCGCAACGGTACCGAACTGAACGACGTGATGCCGTCGAGGGCGAAGTTCCACAGCTTCCAGTAGCCCCATTTGGTGGTTCCCGCCTCGCGCGGCGCCCGGCTGTAGGTCACGCCGATCTGGCGAAACCCAGCCCAGGCATAGAGGCCCTTCATGAAGCGGTTGCGCTCGGGTAGGCGGCGCAATGCCTCGACCACACGGCGATCGAGCAACCGGAAGTCGCCGGCATCGCTGGGTATGGGGACGTCGGTGAGTCGATTGTAGAGCCGGTAGAACCACGACGCCGAGGTCCGCTTGGCCAAGGTGTCGCTGGTCCGCGAGGTGCGCGTCCCATAGGCCACCTCATAACCCTCGCGCCACTTGGCGTAGAACTCGGGAATCAGCTCGGGCGGGTCCTGCATATCGGCGTCAATGATGACGACCGCGTCGCCATGGGCATGGTCGAGGCCGGCCGATAGGGCGATGTCCTTGCCGAAGTTGCGCGACAGGCCGAGAACCTTAATCGCCGGATTGCGTGTCCGGTGGGCAACCAGCCGGGCCAGGGTGTCGTCGCTGCTGCCGTCGTCGACGCAGACGATGTCGTAGCCGCCGCCCAGGCCGTCGAGCACCGGCTCGATGCGCTCGAAGAAGCGGTCGACGCAGTCGGCCTCGTTGTACAGGGGTACGACCACTGTGATGTGGCTGTTGCCTACCATGACGACCGATGATGAAGTGATCAACCGAACAACTCAACCCCGGCGTTTTGCAACTAGAGCGTCTTTAGACAATATGTGGTCATATGCCCCACCGAAGGTCGCGCCCCCTTAAACCGTGGTCGCGTTCCGCACTTTTTCCGATGCGAGGCATCGCCATTTGGCGCGCGCCTAACCACGGATTAAGGGGGACGCGGTCAAATGGCCCCATATTGTCTGAAGACGCTCTAGGTTTTTGCCTCGGTGTAGACGAAGCGGTGGTTCGACCAGTAATTCCAGACGAAGGTCACAGCGATACTGCCGGCCTTGGCGACCAGCGGGTGGAGGACCAGCGCCAGCAGCCAGATGACGGCGCTGGCCAACGCCAGTCCGACCAGATTGAGGCCGACAAACAGCAGGCCGCGCAGCGCGGCGGTCCGGCCCCGGCTGGTGTCGCTGAAAGTCCAGTACTTGTTCAGCAGGTAGCTGTTGACCACGGCCACCCCATAGGCGCCCGCGTTGGCCGCCAGCAGGGGCAACAGGGAGACGTAGTACAACAGGGCAAATAGGGCGAAGTCGATGGCCGTGTTGGCGACGCCGACCATGGCGAACCGGATAATGCGCGCCCCTTGGCGCGGCCCCTCACTCGGCTTCATCGGTTGCCGTGAGGTCGCGCATATAGTCGATCAGGGCGCTTAGGTCCTGTTCGTCGGGGATTCGTTGCATGGGCATTTTGGTGCCGGTGATTTGGCAAGCAGGGCTTCTGCCTCGGCCAGGTCATCCGGGCGGTTGGCGTTGAAGAACGGGTCGATGGGCGCGGCCGGGAAGTCGGCCACCGCTAATTGGTACCGCGCTGTCCAGACGTCAACCTTGCGAATCTCCTCGTCGAACAGCGCGCGGCGGAGCTCGCCGCGTAGCGCCAGTGGCCACAGGCCGAACACTGGATGCTGGCGGCCGCCACTGGCGGCGCAGGCCATGTCGGCGCCCTGAT
>JAYZAP010000266.1:0-7157 GCA_036339655.1 Pseudomonadota bacterium
ACCTGATGGTCGAACTTCGCCCAATAGAAGCATAGGGCCGCGGCCGGATTGGCGGTCAGCGCCTCGCCCTTGCGGCTCTGATTGTTGGTGTAGAAAACAAAGCCACGTTGGTTGAAACCCTTGAGCAGCACCATGCGCGCCGTCGGCCGCCCATCACCGTCGGCGGTCGCCAGGGTCATGGCGGTCGGATTGAGGATGTCGGACGCCAAAACGTCGTCATACCAGGCCGCGAACAGCGCGATAGGGTCGTCAGTATCGGGTATCGCCATGGAGTTTCCGAACAGTTCTGCCCCGAACGGAAGGCGTTATCAAAAATTGTGACAGTGGTTCGCCACAATGAACCACAGGCGGCGCGGTACCGCGATAATCGGCGAGCGTGAAACCGGCGTCAACCGTAGCACCCTGTAAATCGAGGTCGGGAAATGCTATAGTGCGGTCCAGCAGGCGTTTCGGACATCGCCTCGCGGTTCGGCCAAGTGGCCGGCCGGCGCGGCGAGTGTAAAAACTTGTTCAGAGGCATTTGACCATGAAATCCACGCATATCGCGATTGCCCTCGCCGCCATGCTGTCGGTGGCGGCCTGTGCCACCAACAGCGGTGAAAAACAGACTCTGGGTACCTTGATCGGCGCCGGCCTGGGCGGCCTCGCCGGCAGCCAGATCGGTTCCGGCGACGGGCAACTGGCGGCCGTCGGCGCCGGCGTCCTGCTCGGCGGCCTGCTCGGCAGCGAGGTCGGCAAATCGCTCGACCAGGCCGATAAGCTGTACGCCGAGCAAAACGCCCAGAATACCCTCGAGCGCGCGCCGACCGGCCAGTCGTCGAGTTGGGCCAACCCGGACAGCGGCCATTCCGGCAGCTTCACCCCGACCCAGACCTATTCGTCGGCCGAAGGCCAGCCGTGCCGGGAGTACCATTCGACGGTGACAATCGACGGCCGGACCGAGGATGTCTACGGCACCGCCTGCCGCGAACCCGACGGTTCCTGGCGCTTCGTAAACTAGAACGCCTTCCCCGCACGCCGTCGCCGCCCGTCGGGAAATTGCCCCGCGGGCTCAATCGCTATGGCTTTATTCCGGGCCGCATTGGTGTACCATGCGGCAACTTGGATTCGAGGCTCAGGGGGCAAGGATTAGATGACGGCAGCCAATGCCATTATGGCTGGCAAGAAGGGTCTTATCATGGGCGTGGCCAACGACCGTTCAATCGCCTGGGGAATTGCCAAGGCAGCGTCGGACCACGGCGCCGAACTGGCCTTCACCTACCAGGGCGACGCCCTGGGAAAGCGCGTCAAGCCCCTGGCGGCAAGCGTCGGCTCGGACATGGTGATACCCTGTGATGTCACCGACATTGGCAGTATGGACACCCTGTTCAGCGAAATCAGCGAGCGCTGGGGCAAGCTCGATTTCGTGGTTCACGCCATCGCCTACTCGGACAAGGACCAGCTCAAGGGCCGCTACCTGGACACCACCGCCGACAACTTCGCCAACACCCTTGCCATCTCGTGCTACTCGTTCACGGCGGTGTGCCAGCGCGCCGTGCCGCTGATGAACGACGGCGGCAGCCTGCTGACCCTGACCTACTACGGGGCCGAGCGGGTCATGCCCCACTACAATGTCATGGGCGTGGCCAAGTCGGCGCTGGAGGCCAGCGTGCGCTATCTGGCCGTCGACCTGGGCGGCCAGGGCATTCGTGTCAACGCCATTTCGGCGGGGCCCATCAAGACCCTGGCGGCCTCGGGCATCGGCGATTTCCGCTACATCCTCAAGTGGAACGAGTACAACTCACCGCTCAAGCGCAACGTCCGCATCGACGAGGTCGGCGGCGCCGCGGTCTATCTATTGAGCGACCTGTCGACCGGTGTGACCGGCGGCATCCACCATGTCGATTGCGGCTACCACGTGGTCGGCATGAAGGCCGTGGATGCGCCCAACATCTCGGTCGTCTAGAGGCATGTCCAGCAATTCGTTCGGGCTGCTGTTCCGGGTCACTACCTGGGGCGAAAGCCATGGCCCCAAAATCGGCTGCGTGGTCGACGGCGTGCCGCCGCGCCTTCCGCTCTCCGAGGCCGACATCCAGCCGTGGCTCGACCGCCGCCGGCCGGGGCAATCGCGCCATACCACCCAACGCCGGGAATCCGATTCGGTGACCATCGTCTCGGGGGTCTTTGAAGGCCTCACCACGGGCACGCCCATCTCGCTGATAATCGCCAACGAGGACGCCCGCTCGAAGGACTACGACGACATCAAGGACGGCTTCCGCCCGGGCCATGCGGATTACACCTACCTGACCAAATACGGCATCCGTGATTATCGTGGCGGCGGCCGCTCCAGCGCCCGGGAAACCGCCATGCGGGTCGCCGCCGGGGCCATCGCTCGCAAGGTGTTGGGCGACGGCGTCACCATTCGCGGCGCGGTAACCCAGATTGGCCCCCATGCCATAGACCGCGACAACTGGGATTGGGACCAGGTCGCCAAAAACCCGTTCTGGTCGCCCGATGGGGCGACGGCGGAAACTTGGGAAAGCTTTCTCGACGATACCCGCAAGAGCGGCTCGTCCGCCGGCGCGGTCATCGAGGTGGTCGCCTCGGGCGTATCCGCCGGCCTCGGCGCCCCGGTCTACGGCAAACTCGACGCCGACCTGGCAGGGGCGCTCATGAGCATCAACGCGGTCAAGGGGGTCGAAATCGGCGCCGGCTTCGCCTCGGCCGCCATGGCCGGCGAGTTTTCCGGCGACGAAATGCGCATGAAGGACGGCGACGTGACATTCCTCTCGAACCACGCCGGCGGTGTCCTCGGCGGCATCTCGTCGGGCCAGGACATCGTCGCCCGCTTCGCGGTCAAGCCGACCTCGTCGGTGCTGACGCCTCGGCGCAGCGTCGACCGCCATGGCAACGACATCGAGGTCTCAACCAAGGGCCGCCACGACCCCTGCGTCGGCATTCGCGCCGTCCCCGTGGGTGAAGCCATGGTCGCCTGCGTCCTCGCTGACCACCTGCTACGCCACCGCGCCCAGTGTGGTGGTGCCGGCGAGACGGAGTAGCCATGACAACCAAAGACACCCGTGCCTTGCTCGAAACTCTGCTGGCCCGCAAAGGTAACTCGCCGGAGTTCGCCCTTGAGATTGAGGGCTATCTCGACGACCTGGGCCGGGACGACCTGGACAGCGCCGACGTCAAATACATCGGCGACGTGGCCAAGCGCCTTGGGGTCCTCACCGGTGGCAGTCGCGGCAAGTCCACCCCAGTGCCGACCGCGCCCGCCGCCGACGGCAAGTTCGAGCGGGCCAAGGCGGCCTTCGCCGACATGTTTAATCCCGACAACCTCGACCCGGACGCCCCCGACACGGCGCTGCGCCGGGAAATCTTCGACCAGTTCTCGGCCGAACTCGAGCGCATCGAAGAAGACGACGGTTAAGGACGCCGGAACACCGCCACCAGTTCGACATGGGGCGACCACAGGAACTGGTCGACGGGTAACACGCGCCCCAAAACATAGCCGCCGTCGACCAGGGCGCGGGCGTCGCGGGCAAAGCTGCCCGGATGGCAAGACACCGCCACCACGACGGGCACCGCGCTGACGGCCAGGGCCTCGGCCTGGCGGCGGGCGCCGGCCCGGGGCGGGTCGAACACCACGGCGTCGTAGCCGGTCAGTTCATCGGCCAATAGCGGCAGGCGTTCGAGGTCGCGCGAATCAGCGGTAACCTTGTCGGCAAGGCCTGCACGGCCGGCTGCGCCGGTGATAGCGTCGGCCATGGCAGCCACGCCCTCGACCGCGCGGACCGAGGCAGAACCTGCCAATGCGAAGGTGAAGGCGCCGCAACCGGCGTAGAGGTCGGCCACGCGAGTGGCGTCCGCCAGGGCCGCCGTGACCTCGGCCACGAGCAACGCTTCGCCCTGGGCGCTGGGCTGGAGAAAGGCGCCGACCGGCACATCGACCGCGATGCCACCGAACGTCACCTGGGCCGGACGCCGCTGGACCATGAGTTCCGGATCGAGGTCGTCGGGATGACGCCACGATATTCGCGCCAAGTCGTGCTCGGCGGCGAACATGGCAACGCGCTCGCGTTGGGCCAGGTCCGGCTCACGGGGCGCCGCGATGACCAGGTCTATTCCAGTGGCAATCATGGTGAGTTCTGCCTCGGCCCACTGGCCCGGTTCGATCAGCGCCGTGAACAGCCTGGCAAGCGGTGCCAGCAACGCCACCAGGGCGGCATCGAGCACCGGACATTCTGTCAACGGCACCACCCGGTTTGACGACGGCGCCCGAAAGCCCATGGCTGTGTCGCTTTTGCGCCGCACCGCCAGTAAGGTGGCGCGCCGCCGGACGCCGGGCAATGTCCGCGCCACGGTTTCCACGGCGATGTCACCAAGGCCGCGCTGGGCCAGGGCGGTGACCACCCGCTGGCGCTTCCATTCGCCATAGAACTCGTCATCGAGGTGCTGCAGAGCGCAACCACCGCAGACACCGAAGTGGCCGCAGGGTGGTGTGACCCGGCCAGGACCGTCGGCCAGGCGCTCGACCACGTCGGCGGCCAGGGCCTCGCCCCGCCATCCCGAAACACGCGCCCGCACCCGGTCGCCGGGCAGGGTGTAGGGAATGTAAAAGCGTTTGCCGTCGTGCGCCGCCATGCCGTCGCCACCGGCGCCGAGAGCGTCGACTTCAAGCTCGACAATGGCGCCGGACTTAAGCCGAGTCATGGCGGGCAGCGATGAGGAATTCCACGTTGCCCACGGCCCCGGTGATCGGGCTTTCGGTGATACCCAAAACCCGCCAGCCAGGCCGCCCGTCAAGCCACGCCCAAATGCGGTCGCAAACCGCGGCGCGCACTGCCGCGTCGCGGACCACGCCGCCCTTGCCCACCTTGTCCCGCCCGGCCTCGAACTGGGGCTTGATCAACGCCACCAGGGCGGCGCCGGAAGCGGCCAGGGCAAGCGGCGCCGGCAGCAGGGTCTCCAGACCGATGAAACTGGCGTCACAGACAATGAGACCAACCGGCTCGGACACCTGGTCATGTCCCATGTGGCGGGCGTTGAGCCCTTCGAGGACCACCACCCGGCTGTCCTGGCGCAGTTTCCAGGCGAGTTGGCCATGGCCGACATCGACCGCGTAGACCTTGGCCGCGCCCCGGTCGAGCAGCACATCGGTAAAGCCGCCGGTCGACGCGCCGATATCGAGCGCCGTCAGCCCCGCCGGATCGATGGCGAAGTGGTCGAGGCCGTGAACCAGCTTCAACCCGCCGCGCGACACCCAGGGGTGGTCCGGGCCACAAACCTCAACGGGGGTATCCACGGGAATTTTGCTGCCCGCCTTGTCGAGCCGCTGTTCACCGGAATACACCTTGCCCGCCATGACCAGAGCCTGAGCCTTGGCGCGGCTTTCCACCAGGCCGCGGTCCACGAGAATTTGATCGAGGCGCGCCTTGACCCTAGGCGCGGACCGTGCCGGCATCGGCTTCCAACTCCCGTCCCAAGGCGGCCAGGGCGGTGGCGGTGATGTGGCTGGCCTGGAGGCCGGCGTCTTGGTACATGCCGTCCGGGCTGCCGTGGGCGACGAAGCGATCGGGCAGCGTCATGGGGCGGATCTTGAGGCCGGTGTCGAACAGGCCGGCGCCCGCCAGGTACTGCATCACCGACGCTGCGAAGCCGCCCCGGCTGCCTTCCTCGATGGTCACCAGCACTTCGTGGTCGCGGGCCAACCGGCGGATCAGGTCTTCGTCGAGCGGCTTGGCGAAGCGGGCGTCGGCCACTGTGGTCGACAGACCCCGGGCCTGCAACGCGTCAGCCGCCGCGAGGCATTCCTGGAGCCGTCCGCCGAGGCTGAGCAGCGCCACCGCCGTGCCCTCACAGATGATGCGCCCACGGCCGAGTTCCAGAACCTCGCCGCGGGCCGGGATCTCGATGCCGATGCCGTTGCCCCGGGGATAGCGGAACGCCGATGGCCGGTCGTCGATGGCCGCCGCTGTCGCCACCATATGGGTCAGCTCGGCCTCGTCCGCCGCCGCCATGATCACGAACCCCGGCAGGCAGCCGAGATAGGCGATGTCGAACGAACCGGCGTGGGTCGGCCCGTCGGCCCCGACCAATCCCGCCCGGTCGATGGCGAAGCGAACGGGGAGCGACTGGATCGCCACGTCGTGGACAATCTGGTCGTAGGCGCGCTGCAGGAACGTCGAATAGATCGCCGCGAACGGCTTGTAGCCTTCCGACGCCAGCCCCGCCGCGAAGGTCACCGCGTGTTGCTCGGCGATCCCGACATCGAACGAGCGCTCGGGAAAACGCTCGGCGAACTTGTTGATCCCCGTCCCCGACGGCATCGCCGCCGTGATCCCGACAATCCGCTCGTCAGCCTCGGCCTCGGCGATCAGCGCCTTGGCGAACACCGCCGTATAGCTCGGCGGGCCCGCCGCCCCCTTCTTCTGCTCGCCGGTCACCACGTCGAACTTGGCGACCCCGTGGTACTTGTCCGCCGACTGCTCGGCCGGGCCGTAGCCCTTGCCCTTCTGGGTCACCACGTGGATCAGGACCGGACCCGGCTCGGCGCTGTCGCGCACGTTCTTCAGCACCGGCAGCAGGTGCTCGAGGTTGTGGCCGTCGATGGGTCCCACATAAAAGAACCCGAACTCCTCGAACAAGGTGCCGCCGGTGACCATGCCGCGGGCGTATTCCTCGGCCCGCCGCGCCGCCGTCTCGATCGGCCGCGGGAACTTCTTGGCCATCTCCTTGGCCAGGTGGCGGATCGAGCGGTACGACTTCGACGAGATCAACCGCGACAAATACGCGCTCATGGCGCCCACCGCCGGGGCGATCGACATGTCGTTGTCGTTGAGGATGACGATCAGCCGGGTGTTCATGGAGCCGGCGTTGTTCATGGCCTCATAGGCCATCCCCGCCGACATGGCGCCGTCGCCGATCACCGCGATGACGTCGTTGCTGCCGCCGCCCAAGTCGCGCGCCACACCCATGCCCAAGCCGGCCGAGATCGAGGTCGACGAATGGGCCGCACCGAACGGGTCATAGGTGCTCTCGCTGCGCTTGGTGAAGCCGTACAAGCCGCCGGCCTGGCGGATCGTGCGGATACGGTCGCGCCGCCCGGTCAGGATCTTGTGCGGGTAGGACTGGTGGCCGACATCCCAGATCAAGCGGTCAGTCGGCGTGTCGAA
>JAYZAP010000267.1:0-3904 GCA_036339655.1 Pseudomonadota bacterium
CTGGCAGCGCGGCTCCAGTCCCGGGCCGAGGTCGCGTGCATCCTGATGACCAACGAGACCTACTCCCTGGTCAAGAAGCTGGCCCACACCGAGGAAGAAGAGGCCATTGTGGTCAAAGGCATACCGGAGCCGGCCCGGACCTACCGGGTTAGCAACCTCTATTATGATCTTACTGAGCGCGGCCGGGTGATCCGCCATGACAGCGACGGCCTGAGTGTATTGATCGACAGCGACAAATTAAGCTCGGCGGATCGGGCCGGGGCCATCGCCGCCCGTGAAGCGGCGGTGGCGCAGCTCGAGAGCTAGGTCGGCTTAACCGGGCTGGCCAAGATACGGCTCGGACGACGGTTCCCTCACATCGCGCACCGTGGACTCGTGGAACACCATGTCGGGGCGCTCGTCGTAGCTGAATAGGGCGATCATCCGGGGCCGGGTGGTGGGCCCCACGGGTGACACCCGGTGACACGACCGCCGCCCTTTGAACAGGACGAAGGTGCCGGCCGCCATAAGTGGACACATGGCGGCGCCCGGCGCTTCTGCGAACAACCGTGCCACCGACGGGTAGTTCTCGTCCTCTTCCGAGCGGATATAGGGCGCGTATTCGAAATGGCCGCCGTCATCGGGCCGTTGCAGCAGCAGCGAGACGACGCCGTCGTTGGTGTCGAAATGCCAGCCCAGGGTGCCGCCCTGGTCCATGCACGAGACCATCACTGAGAGTGTCGGGCAGGCGCTGCGGTACAGCGTCTTGTGTCCGAGCGCCTGGCGTACAAATTCCGTCAACGGGTCCCAACCGAAGAGCCCGGCGATCAGACTGTCGGCGGCGAACTGGTCGGCCAACAGGTGGGAGATGCGACTGGGGAACAGGGCAGACCGCGGATGATTGTCCGGAAACCCACTATTGCACATGAAACTGTACGGGGTGCGCAGGCATTCATATGTGGACGCGGCGGGCATCACCGCCTCTACCTGGGTCACAATTTGGGCAATCGCATCGGGTCTGACAAAGCCCGACAGCAGGCAAAGCGCCCGCTCGTCGAGATCGCGCCGGCAGGCGGCGATCAGGTCCCGCCCGGCGGCGGACTCGAGATCGTCAATCGGATATCGGGCAAGGTCGATGAGGTCCCGAGGTTCCATGATGGGTTCGCTATGCGTGAACAAGCCACTATGAGCCAGTTCGGCCCGGTTTTCAAGGCGAAGCCATGTCCTTGGCCGGCGACCCGGTGACTGCCGCATAGATCCGGCGGTGGAAGGCCGCACCGGGATGTTCACTGAGTTTGCTGCCCTGGCTGTCGACCATGAAGTGGGCGCCGGTGAAGCCCCGCGACTTGTTGCCGGCGTGAACACCGGACGCCTGATGGTTATCTTCCTCGCTCACCGCATTGTTGAGCCAATCCATGGCCTCGCGCGTGACCGGCTCGTCCCGCACCGTGGGGTGGCAGTAGTAGGCGTAGTCGATGCCGGTAGTTTCAGGGCCCATCGGCACCGTGTTGTAGATGTAGAACGACCGGGTGACCGGCAGCGACGATATGAAGGCGTTGGGGTAGATCCAGGCGAAAAACGTGCCGTCGATCTCGCCTCGCGATTTCGCCAGGTCGAGTGGATAGCCACCCGGTTCGGGGTCGCCGGGGGGCGCGTAGATCATGACCCAATTGTCGTGGACTTCGCGGATGAAATCCTCGAATTTCATGCTCGCCATGAGCTGCTGGTGTGCCGGGCCGGAATAGGGAACGTGATAAATGTCGAGGATATTGTCGATCATGGCCTTCCAGTTGTAGGCCTGGGGCGAAAGGTCGCCGTCGAACAACACCGCGTCGTCGAGATCCGGCACATAGCGCCTCAAGGCCTCGTGGAGACCCGGGGCGAAGGCGTCGACCGGGTCGGCGTCGAGGTCCGTGTTGGCCCAAACAAAGCCGCCGCACTCGTCGACGTTGACCGCCCGCAGCCGAATTCGCCGGGGATCGAACCCGGCCACATTGTCGCTGTTCGGCGCGCTGCGGAGGCCGCCGTCGAGATTATAGGTCCAGGCATGATAGGGGCAGATCATCACCGTCTTGAGATTGCCGCGCCGGGGTCCGATCAGGCGGTGGCCACGGTGCTGGCAGACGTTGTAGAAGCCGCGTAGCACGCCGTTCCCGTCGCGTACCACCAGCAAACTCTCGTGGCAAAAGTCGACGGTGACGAAGTCACCAGGTTTCGCCAGTTCGCTGTGGTGGGCGGCGAGCCGCCATGAGCCGTAGAACACCGACTCGGTCTCGCGGCGATAAATTTCCGGATCGGCGTACCACGCGGGCGGCAGGGAAAATGGTGCCTGATAGGCGGCGGCGCCGGGAGCGGCATCCTGAACGCCCATGGACGTCACCCCTCCGGGCGGCGCTCGAACGCCCCTTCGCCGCGGATCGCGGCGGCGATCTGGCGGTGAAAATTGGCCGTGCCGTCGTCCCAGAACGGCGCCAGCCGGCCGCCGTCATAGGCATCGCAATGACGGCCTTGCTGGAGGCGCTGGCAGATGTCCTCATCCTCGGCGTTGATGGCGGCGAAATCCGCATAGACCATTTGCCGCGCCGTCTCGTGCTCGGGCGCCGCCGCCGCGTCGCCCACGAAGTAGTACCACATGTGCATGACGCAACCGTCCGCTCCGACCGGCTCGAACATGACGAACTGGAGACTTCCCGGCGAAATCACCATGGTCGTGTTGGGAAACAGGTTGGCGGCGTACTGCGCCGCCGTAAGGTTGTCGGCCAGCCCCGGTTGGGATGGCAGGCCGTCGTGGGGCGTCTGGGAGAACAACCGATAGGGGCCGATCAGGGTGTTCGAGATCAACATGTGAACGCCGTCGGGGTATGCGGTGGAACGCGTCTCGGGGACGTAGACCTGGTGCAATTCCGGATGGACCTTGAAGACGTGGTAGGTGTCGCAGAAATTCTCCACCGCGAGCTTCCAATTGCAGCCGAACGTGAAGCTGTCATGGTAGGCGAGGCGAAAATTCGTCAGATCCCAACAATCGAACCATTTGATGACCGGCGCCATGTAGTCCTCGAAGGATGGCGCCTTGCCGTCGAGGTTGATGAACACCCAGTCGTGCCAAGTGGCGCTGCGCACCGCGAACAGGCACACCGGGTCGTTGCCGTCGGCGTCGCCGCCGCCGCCACGGTCGTGCTTGTCCGACCCGTGATAGTGGGGCCGGGCCTTGAGCGCGCCGTCGAGGCCATAGGACCAGGCGTGATAGGGGCAGGTCAGGACCGCCGTTCGGCTCATCTCTTCGGTGACCAGCCGGGCGCCGCGATGGGGACAGACGTTGTGAAAGACGCGGATTTCACCGTCCCGGTTCCGGGTCATGATCAGCGAGCGGCCCGCCACCTCGACCGGTTTTACATGGCCGGGCTCGGGCAGGTCGCTGGCCGGGCCGGCGAACACCCACGAGCGCGAAAATACCAACCGGTTCTCCAGATCGAGGAACCCCTGGGTGGTGAAGGCCTCGTTGGGCAGACCCCGCGCCAGCGCGGTCTCGCGGTCCATGGCCTCGACAATATCGTCGGATACCGCCGCGTACATATCGGTGGCCCCATTCCTGCCGTTGGTCTTCATAGTTGCCGGCCTCCCACATTTTTCGTCAGCGTTGAACAGGCCATGGTACGCCGTCGCAAGCGCCAATGATACGGCGGCGACGCGGCCACGACCCGTGACCCCACCGCGCCCGCTGTTCCGCGGTCAAGCGAGAAACACGATACCGATCAGAATAAGCTCGGCAATGAAAACCGTTTCGGCGACGATAAGGGTGATGGCCTGTCCGCCGGCCTCGAGGATGCGACGAAGCGAGGTCTTCATGCCGACCGCCGCGATGGCGACCAGCAGCATCCAGCGCGAGAGCTCGCCCAATCCCTCGGCGACCAGCTGTGGAATAACG
>JAYZAP010000268.1:0-6212 GCA_036339655.1 Pseudomonadota bacterium
GGTATCCCATAGCTTGGTGGCGAACAGCACCACGTCGACCGGGCCGATATCGCCGGGCCGGTCGGTGGCCCGGGCGGGATGGACCGTGACATCGCCGAGCGGGCTTTCGATGCACAGGCCGGCGTCCCGGATGGCGTCGAGATGGGCGCCCCGGGCGATGAACGTGACATCGGATCCGGCCGCCGCCAGCCGCGCTCCGAAATAACCGCCGACGCCGCCGCTGCCCATGATGGCGAAGCGAGCCATTATTCCGAACCAGCCTTGATCATGCGAGCAATGGCCAGTGGTAGATAGAGCAGGCAGGCGACGACGACCACCACCGGCATGGCATCGACCGTGGTGGCGTCGATGGCGACACCGGTGACCGCCGGGCCGACAATCGAACCCAAGGCCCAAAACACTACGAAGGCGGCGTTGACGGCGACCAAGTCGGCGCCCTTGAAGCGTCGCCCCATCATCACCATGCCGATCGTATAGAAGCCACCGAGAGCGCCGCCGATGACCAGCAGAGCGGGCCACATGGCAAAAGGCATATCCATAATGAACGGCAACAGGGCGCTGGGGACGGCGACCAGCACGGTGGCGCCAACAATCATGACCCGGCCGCCGACGTGATCGGCGAGCCAGCCGATAGGAAGTTGGGTAAGCATCATCCCGACAACGATCACCGTCACCATAGTCACCACCGTGGTCTGGTCGTAGCCGTATCCGAGACCATAGATCGGCAAAAACGATAACGCCGCGGCATCAACGAAACCGAACATCAGACCGGCAATCATCAAGGTCGGCGCGATGCGCAGGAAATACACCAGCCGGCCGGTCGGGTGGCCCTCGATCCGCGGCACCACGCCACGGGACCACAACAGAGGTATAGTCGCCACGGCGATGATGACAATACCGACGAGGAACGGCGCCCAGCCCTCGATGCCGGTCATGTTGATGATTAACGGGCCGCCGGCGAACCCGGCCGACATGGCGAAGCCGTAGACGCCAATGACCCGGCCACGGGATTTCTCCTCGGCCACTTGGTTGACCCAGACGTCGCAGCCTATGAACAACACCTCGACGGCGGCGCCGAGCAGGAAGCGGATGGGGAACCAGGCGTAGACGTTGGGAAAAGCGGGCAGCAAAACCAGCGCGACGATGATGGTGGCGATGGCGCAGGCAACCAGCGGCACCGTGCCGAACCGGGACATCATCCACGGCACCAGGGGCAGGACGACGAGCACGGCGACGGTCTGGCTCGCCGAACTGAGGCCGATGAGCATGGCGCTGACCCCCTGGGCCTCCAGAATCAATGACAGCAGCGGCCAAGTCAGCCCCAAGGTCAGGGCAACCACCGATACGGTCACCACCACGACGGTGATGCTGCGTTTTCTTTGGGCCGGGGTCAGGACAAATTCGGTCATGGCCCCAGTGTTTTAACTACGTGGAAGGTTTGCGGCCACTAAAGATTGCGTGTCCGGCCTTGAGCCAGTGGACGTCGACATGCTCAAGCCCCGCCGCGCTCATCCAGTTGAGCTGGTCGAGCAGGGATGAAGGCTGGTCGACCGGGTCCGGCTCAGGGTCGCTGTAGTAATTCCAATGGTCGTCGCGGAAGAATTCGAAGGCTGTCAGATAGCCATCGAGTTCGAGAGCGCGACGGCGCACCGCATCGTCCCAGGCCTTGGCCGAGACCGCCTGGCCAATGGTGGTTTCCGGTTCGACCAGGTCGATGATGATAACCGCGCCGCCGGGCGCCAGGGCGGCGCAAAGATCGGCGAACAAGGCCTGTTTGCCCGGGCCGTCCAGATGATGAACCGCCAACGACGAAACGAAGGCGCGTACCGGCCAGGGAAACTTGCGCCAGTCGGTATCGGCGATATCCATCTCACAGGTCTCGAAGCGGCCGGCATAGGCAATCAGACGGTCCCGGGTCTTGGCCAGCATGGTCGGCGAGCCATCGTAGGCGTGGACCATGACACCGGGCAAACGGGCCAGCAGGGTTTCACTCAGCAGGCCTTCGCCGCAACAGATGTCGACCACGTGGGGAACATTAGGCAAATCCGGGACCAGGCCGCAGACGGTCTCCATTTGAACGTCGCGGTCGGGTACGAAATACTCGCTGTAATCGGCGAAAAGCTCCGAGGTGGACTCCGTCCATTGGCCGTCATCGGAATTGCTTTGGTCTTTCTTCATGGTCTTGCTCTCTCCGTCACCGCGGTAAATCTAATCGAGCGAGATACCCTGTCCGACCGCCAGATTCATGGCGTCGAAGACATTTATGAGACGCCGGCCCTTTTCCCACTGATTGTAGGCGTTGGCCGACACCCCGGCGTCGCGGCAGACATCGGCCTGGGACAGGCCCAGCGCCTCACGGGCCTGTTTCAGGCGCTCGCCGATATGGGACCGGGGGCTGGTCGATGACGTTTGGGTTCTCGTCATGGCCGGACTATGCAGAGGCCGAGGATGGCGGCAATTCACAGGGGAATGCTAGCATAGTTCACAGCCCGTAAATGTCCGCGTTTAGCGGTGATGTCCGACAAAGCGTCCGGCCGCGGCGCCACGGCCCAGGCTATGGCGGTCGAGGGCCACGGATTTGACCAGGGCATAGACGGGCTGGCCTTGCTTGAGGCCCAGAAGATGGGCTGATTTGCGGGTGATGCGGGCCCACAACGGGGCGGTCTGGTCGCCGTCGCCGATATGGACCAGCACGTCGACCTGGGCGCCGGGCTCGTCGCCGATGTCGGCGACCGTGCCAGCGAAGACATTAAGGACACTCGAACGGCTCGGCGGCTCCAGAGCCAGGGACACGTCGCGGGCGCGGATACGGACCCGCAATGACGTTCCGACATCGACGTCGAGGCGCGACACGCTGAGGCGTCCGCCCGGCACCGCCAGGTATGAGAGGTCGAATTCATCGTCGTGGGCGTCGACCCGGGCGGCCAGCACGGCGCCGGCCTCGTAGCGCCCGGTCAGGGGTCGCAGGTCGAGCCGGCTGGTGACGTCCTCCACGGTGCCCACGGCGGCGACCCGGCCGGCGCTCAACACCACCATGTCGTCGGCCAGGCGGATGACCTCTTCCATGATGTGACTGACGTAGACGATAGGGATCTTGAGCCGGTCGCGCAGGCGCTCGATGAAATCGAGGATTTCGTCCTTGCGCGGGGCGTCGAGCGAGGCCAGGGGTTCATCCATCAACAGCAGCCGGGGATTGGCCAGCAGCGCCCGGCCGATGGCCACCCGCTGAGCCTCGCCACCGGACAAATGATAGGGGCGGCGCGCCAACAGATTGCCCAGACCCAGCAGGTCAACCACCTGGTCGAAATCGATGGGGCTGTTGTCGAGCCCCATGCCGTAGCGCAGATTGCCTTCGACCGAGAAATGCGGGAACAGGCGGGCGTCCTGGAAGACATAGCCGAGGCGACGGTGCTCGGTTGGCAGGTCGATACCGCGGGCCGCGTCGAACAAGGTCGTGCCGCCAATGACGATACGGCCGCGATCGGGCCGTTCGAGGCCGGCGATGAGGTTGACCAGGGTGGTTTTCCCCGACCCCGAGCGGCCGAACAGCGCCGTGACACCGTCGGCGGCGCAGTCGATTTGGACATCGAGGGAAAAATCTCCGACGCTCCGTTGAACATCAATATCCATCAGCCCGCACCACCGTTTCCGAACCGCGCCGCCAGGCGCCGTGAAATCAGCTCGGAGAGCACCAAGGCGGCGATCGCCAGGATCAAGGAGATGATCATCAGGCGCATGGCCCCGGCCTCGCCGCCGGGGGCCTGGACCAGGGTATAGAGCGCGATCGGCAGGGTCCGGGTTTCGCCGGGAATATTGGCGGCGAAGGTAATGGTGGCACCGAACTCGCCGAGCGAGCGGGCGAAAGCCAGTACCATGCCGGTAAGAATGCCGGGCAAAGCCAAGGGCAGGGTGATGGTCAGCGCCACCTTGAGCCGGCTCGCGCCCAGGGTTCGCGCCGCCGTCTCAATGCGACGGTCGACCAGTTCGAGGGCCAGGCGGATGGACCGCACCATGAGCGGAAAGGCCATGACAGCCGAGGCCAGGGCGGCGCCTTCCCAGGTGAAGATCAAGGTGAGTCCGAAGATGTCGTAGAGCCAGCCGCCGACCGGCCCGTTGCGGCCGAACAGCACTAGCAGCAGATAGCCCACGGCCACTGGCGGCAAGACAAGCGGCGCGTGGATCAAGGCGTCGAACAGCGCCTTACCGGGAAATTCCCGGCGAGCCAGCAGCCAGGCCGCGGCCAAACCGAAGGGCAGGGTGACCGCCACACAGGCCACCGCCACGCGCAGGCTGAGGCCGAGGGCTTCGGCTTCCAAGGCGGTCAGGGCGAACATGGCGCCGTGATGTCCGTGTCAAAACCGAATGCCGCGAACACGGCCCGGCCCTGGTTGGACACGAGATAGGCAAAGAAATGGTCGGCCGCCGCGTTGCCGGGGCCGATGATCCGCGCCGCCGGATAAACGATGGCGTCGTGGCTGGCCGCCGGAAAAACGCCGACGACCCTTACCTGGTCGCTCAGCCTGGCGTCGGTGGCGTAGACGATGCCGGCGGCAACTTCGCCCCGGGCGACCAGGGCCAGGGTGGCGCGAACATCGGCGCTATGCACCAGCCGATCGCGCACTGACGGCCATACGTCCAGGGTTTTCAGGGCCTGGCGGGCGTAGAGGCCGACCGGCACATGGTTGGGGTCGCCCATGGCGAGACGGCGGTCGCCAAGGGCTGCGGCGAGGTCAAATCCCACCGCGATGTCGAGGTCCAAGGGCCGGCCCGCCGGGGCAATCAACATCAGACGATTGCCAACCAGGTCGCAGCGGCGTTCGATCACGCCGCGTCCGCCCAGGTAATCGACCCATCGGGCGTTAGCTGAAATGTAGATCTGGGCTGGGGCGCCGGCTTCGATCTGCCGGGCCAGGGTCGAACTGGCGGCGTATGACGCGACCACGACGGCGTCATGGCTCTCATTGTATTGATGGGTAAGCGCCGAGACCGCGTCGGTCATGCTGGCGGCGGCGAACACCACCACCGGCTCGGCCGCCCAGCCGGCCGGCGCGGCGACCACCATAGCGAGACCACAGAGCCGAGCGAGTATGGCTTTAAGGCGCCCCATGAACCGGCACTTGCATGCAAGACCCGGTGGCCGTCAAGGGCGTTGTCACTCGGTTGCCAGGAGACAATCGCGAAAAGAACCTGCGAGTCCGCGCATGAGGACGAAATAGGCGTCCGGTCCAGGCTCGAGCCCAACGCCCATGGGATCGAGAACGCCTAGGCGAACCGCTGTGTCTTCCACAAGGGTGGCGGCCAGAGCAGGTGTGGACCGCGATTCGGTGAACAGGCAGCGGGCGCCGTGGATCGCCATGGTCTCTCGAATTTCCGTAATGCGCTTGGCGCTGGGCTTGTGCTGGGGATTGACGGTAACAGCGGCAACCCGGTTGAGGCTGTAGCGTTGTTCGAAATGACTATAGGCATCGTGAAACACCGCATAGGGCAGGTCGCTCACCGGCGCCAGGACGGCGGCAAGTTCATTGTCCAGGATGTCAAGGTTACGTTGAAGGCCGTATCCATTGATCTTGTAGAAGCTGGCGTTGGCGGGGTCTATCCGGACCAAAGTGTTGGTGATTATATGCACCATTGCGCTGGCAAGGGTCGGATCAAGCCAGATGTGAGGATCCTGCCCGTCATTGCTTAGCAAAGCGGACAGGGAGACGACCTGAGCCTCTTCGGCCAGGGCGGCAAGCGGTTTGACGAGGAACAGTTCGAGGTCTTCGCCGACCCAAAAGACCACATCAGCACGGCTCAACATGGCGGCATCCGATGGCCGCAAGGCGTAGTCGTGGGGTGAAGCGGCGCCCTTGACGATCAGCGACGGGGTGCCAATACCGTCCATCACCGCCGCAATGATGGAATGGAACGGCATGATGCTGACCACCACCTCGGGCAGCGCGGCGCGGGCAGCGCCGGGAATGGTCAGACTTAGAATGATGGCGGCAAGCAAGTGGTGGCGCACGGCAGACTCAATTGGTTGGCTGGAATTATGTTATGATATGATATAACATTTCGAAATTCGGCAACAACATCAATTATGACTGGGGTCATGGGCCACTCCACGCACGGTACCTATCGCTTCGCCAGCGCCGATCACGATCACGGCCATTGTATCTCCACCGCCATCGACCGTGCCAGCGAGCTCTGCCATCGTCGCGGCGCCCGACTCA
>JAYZAP010000269.1:0-2772 GCA_036339655.1 Pseudomonadota bacterium
AGCGCCTGCTTATCGACCCGGTGCGCCGCGAAGTGACCATATCCTGCGACAACAAAACCTACCCCCGCCTTGCCCCGGTCGCACCCGACGATGTCGATGTCGCCGGCCGGGTGATCTGGGTGGGCCGCCGCATCTGATGCCACCGCATCTGACGCCACCGAACCAGACCACCCTGCCGGCAAACCACGCCGTAGCCTGACCGCCGCTCCGTGCTATAATGGAAGCGACGACCATTGCCGGGTTGCGGCCACGGTTAAATCGACGAAAGACGCCCATGAGCGCGACAGTTCTCATTATCAATGGCCCCAATCTCAACCTGCTGGGTATGCGAGAGCCGGATATTTATGGCCATGAGACCCTGGCCGATGTCGAGGCGCTGTGCACGGCCCGGGCCGGCGCCCTGGGCCTGGTAATCGATTTTCGCCAATCCAACAGCGAGGGCGAGATTGTCGACTGGATTCAGGACTCGCGGGCGACGACCACCGGCTTGATCGTCAATGCCGGCGCCCTGACCCACACCTCCGTCGCCGTGCTCGACGCCCTGTTGGCCTGCGCGCTGCCCGTGGTCGAGGTCCATCTTTCCAACATCCACCGCCGTGAGCAGTTCCGCCAGCAATCCTACGTGTCCCAGGCCGCCGTCGGCATGATCTGCGGCTTCGGCAGCCAGGGCTATGAAATGGCGCTGGACGCCATGGCGCGAATTCTCGACCAATCAACCGAGAGCTAGGACCATGACAAAGGCAAAACTCGACGTCGACGCCGACCTGGTTCGTCAGCTCGCCGCGTTGCTTGAGGAAACCGACCTCAGCGAGATCGAACTGGGCGACGGCGACCAACGGGTCCGGGTTGTGCGCAAACTAGCGGCGGGAAACGCCCACGCCACGCCGGCGCCCGCCGCAACGCCGCTGGTCAGCGAAGCCGTGCCGCCTGGCGGCGATGCCGTACCCGCCGGCGCCGTGGCCTCGCCCATGGTCGGCACCGTCTACAGCGCGCCCGAGCCCGGCGCGCCGGCCTTCGTCACGGTCGGCGCCCGGGTCGAGGAGGGTGACACCCTGTTTGTCATCGAGGCCATGAAAGTGATGAACCCGATCCGCGCGCCGCACGGTGGCACGGTCACCCACATCATGGTCGAGAACGGCACGCCGGTCGAATTCGGCGAGACCCTGCTGGTCCTCGCATAAAAGTCGCGCCCCGCGATGTTCGATAAGGTGCTGATCGCCAACCGCGGGGAAATTGCCCTGCGCATTCACCGGGCCTGCCGCGAAATGGGCATTCGCACGGTGGCGGTCCACTCCACCGCCGACGCCGACGCCATGCATGTGCGCCTCGCCGACGAGAGCGTCTGCATCGGCACGCCGCCGGCCAACCAAAGCTATCTCAACATCCCGGCGATCATCTCGGCCGCCGAAATCACCGCCCCCGACGCCATCCATCCGGGCTACGGCTTCCTCGCCGAGAACACCAGCTTCGCCCAGATCGTCGAGGAACACGGCTTCGTGTTCATCGGCCCCAAGCCCGAACACCTGCGCACGATGGGCGACAAGATCGCCGCCAAGGTTGCCATGCGGGCCCTCGGGATCCCAGTGACGCCGGGCTCCGACGGTGCTATCAGCGACGGCAAGGCGGCGTTCGAGCTGGCCGAGGAGATTGGTTATCCGGTGGTGGTCAAGGCGGTTTCCGGTGGCGGCGGCAAGGGCCTCAAGATGGTGCCCGAGTCATCGAAGCTGGCGGAATACATGGCCCTGGCCCGGGCCGAGGCGCGAGCCGCCTTCGGCGACGATACCCTCTATATGGAAAAGTTCCTCGACGGCCCTCGGCACATTGAGATTCAGATACTGGCCGACCAGCACGGCAACGTGGTGCACCTCGGCGAGCGCGACTGTTCGCTCCAGCGGCGCCACCAGAAGGTGCTGGAAGAGGCCCCCGCCTCGGCCCTCAACGGCGATCAGCGAAGCAGCCTCGGTGCTACGGTGGCCACGGCCATGAGCGACATCGGCTATCACGGCCTCGGCACGGTCGAGTTCCTCTACCAGGACGGCGCCTTTAACTTCATCGAAATGAACACCCGGCTTCAGGTCGAGCATCCGGTAACCGAAATGATTACCGGCATCGACCTGGTGCGCGAGCAGATCCGGGTCGCCGCCGGCGCGCCGCTGGGCTACGGCCAAGCCGACATCCGCCTCAACGGCCACGCCATCGAGTGCCGCATCAACGCCGAAAACGCCGAGACCTTCGTGCCGTCGCCGGGCCGCATCGGCCACTATCACGCGCCTGGCGGCCTTGGCGTGCGGGTCGACTCGGCACTCTATGCCGGCTATGCCATTCCGCCAAGCTACGACAGCCTGATCGCCAAGGTCATCGTCCACGGCGCCAGCCGCAACGAATGCCTGATGCGCCTGCGCCGGGCGCTCGAGGAATATGTCATCGACGGCGTCGAGACCACCATACCGCTCCACCTGCGGCTCATCGCCGAGCCCGATTTCGTCAACGGGGTCTACGACATTACCTGGCTGGAGCGGTTTCTTGACGGCGCTACCAAAAGATGACCGCGCGGTGACGGTCCCAGTCTGACCGTCGCGAACCGGGAATTCGCGAATCACGGGGTGCGTGCCGGGGACACCGCCGTTCGGAATTCGGACCCGCCGGCGCAGCCGACGGCGTTCACAAGCGCCGACCTCGCGGCGAATAAATCAGGTATTTGCCCAACGTGCGCCGCCGGCTGCTGGTGGTGACGGTAACTATAGATTGCTAATCGATAAAATTTAGTTTCCT
>JAYZAP010000270.1:0-7299 GCA_036339655.1 Pseudomonadota bacterium
TTTGCTCGACACCTTGGCGCCGCCAATGACCGCAGTGACCGGCCGGCGCGGGTTCTCCAATGCGCTATCGAGGGCGTGAAGCTCGGCCACCATGAGCCGCCCGGCGTAGGCCGGTAGGCGCTCGGCGATGCCGACCACCGAGCCGTGGGCCCGGTGAGCCGCTGAAAAGGCGTCGTTCACATAAGCGTTGCCGAGGCGGGCGAGGGCGTCGGCGAAGTCGCCGTGGTTCTTCTCTTCACCGGCGTGAAAGCGCAGGTTTTCCAGGAGCAAAATGTCGCCGCCGTCAAGCCCCGCGACCGCTTGTTCGGCCACTTCGCCGATACAGTCGCCAGCGAAAGCCACCGGTCGCCCGCCGAGGGCGCGTGACAAGGGTTCGGCGAGGGGCGCCAGGGACATGGCGGCCAGAGCCTCGCCCTTGGGCCGGCCGAAATGGGACAGGATGACGACCTTGGCGCCGGCCTCAGCCAATTCAATCAAGGTCGGCGCAATGCGATCAATACGAGTCAGGTCGGATATCTCGTGGCCCGCCATGGGCACGTTGAGGTCGACTCGTACAAGGACGCGCTTGCCCGCCGCCTCTAAGTCGTCGAGAGGACGGAAAACGGCCATGGGTAGGAGCTAAAGCCCGCCCAACAGCGCGGCGACATCGGGCATGCGGTTGGAGAAGCCCCACTCGTTATCATACCACGACAGCACCCGGCCCAGCCTCCCGCCAATTACTGCAGTCTGGGTCAGGTCGAAGATCGAGCTGTTGGGATTGTGATTGAAGTCGATGGACACCAGGGGACCATCGCAGGTGTCCAGTACCCCGGCCAGAGGGCCGCTGGCGGCAGCTGTCTTCATGGCCTCGTTAATTTCCTCGGCCGTGGTGTCGCGGGCGGCGATGAAGGTCAGATCAATCATCGAAACGTTGGGAGTCGGCACCCGTACGGAGGTGCCGTCGAGCTTGCCGTTGAGTTCGGGCAGCACCATGCCGACGGCGCGGGCGGCGCCGGTCGAGGTCGGAATGATCGACATGACGGCGGCGCGGCCCCGGCGCAAATCGGAATGGAGCACATCGAGCACCGGCTGGTCGCCGGTATAGGCGTGGACCGTGGTCATGTAGCCACTTTCCATGCCGATGACGTCGTTGACCACCTTGGCCACCGGGGCCAGGCAGTTGGTGGTGCAGGACGCGTTCGACACCACCGTATGCTCGGCGCTCAGTTTGTCGTGGTTGACACCGTAGACCACCATCAGGTCGGCATCGCCCGACGGCGCCGAAATCAACACCCTGGCGGCGCCGGCTTCGAGATGCTTGGCGGCCATTTCCCGCTTAGTGAAAATACCGGTGCATTCCAGGGCCACATCGACCCCAAGGTCACCCCAGGGCAGCTTGGCGGGGTCGCGCTCGGCGGTTACCTTGATTGGTCCGCGGCCGATATCGATGGTGTCGTCGCTGGTCTCGACCGTGCCGGGACAGGCGCCGTGGATGGAATCATGTTCAAGCAGCCAGGCGTTGGTCGCCACCGGGCCGAGGTCGTTGATACCGACCACCTCGACATCTTCGCGCCCGGATTCGTGAATCGCGCGCAGCACGTTACGGCCAATGCGGCCGAAGCCGTTGATGGCGAGGCGAACGTTCATTTCTTAAGCTCCCTTAGGTATTCCTGATGAAAATTTCTAGCTTAGGCCTTGAAGTAGTCGCCCGGCGCGGCCCGGTCAACCGCCATGGCAGCCGCTGGGGAAATCAGCGTCGAAATTCAGCCTTTTTGGGACCGCTTTTCAGCGGCGGCGTCGGCTTCGGCGGTTTGCGACGCGGTCAGCGTCCGGGTCATTGATTAGAGGCCTTTGGCGGCGTCTTCGTCACCGTTGTATTGGGCGATGCGATACCAGGTGGCGGCCTTCACCGGGTCCTTTTCGACGCCGTTTCCGGCGGCGAGGAGATTGGCCAGATTACACTGGGCCGTGGCCAGGTTCTGGTTGGCGGCCAGGGACGACCACTTCAGGCCACGGTCGAAATCATGAACCGTCACCGTGCCTTCGAGATAGGCCAGGCCCATGGCGTCCTGGGCGCGGGCCCTGCCGTTCTTCGCCGCCGCTAGCGTTGCCTTGAGATTGGCTGCGGTTACGCGGGTGTTCACGGGCCGGCTCTAGAGCCGCGCTTTCACCGCCGCCACCACGACCTCGGCGGTAATGCCGAAGTGCTCGTAGAGCGCCTTGGCCGGCGCCGAGGCGCCAAAGCCGGTCATACCCACGGTGGCGCCGCTGTCGCCGATATATTTCTCCCAACCCTGCATGAGCGCCGCCTCGATGGCGACCCGAACGCTTCCCGGCCCGAGAACCGTGTCCCGGTAGGCCTGGTCCTGGGCGTCGAACCGCTCCCAGCAGGGCATGGAGACGACGGCAGTGGCGACGCCGTCGGCCTCGAGAACGTCGCGGGCGGCCAGGGCGATTTCCACCTCCGAACCGCTGGACAGCAGGGTGACCCGGCGCGCGCCGCTGGCGTCGGCCAATACATAGCCACCGCGGGCGCAGCGGTTCTCGTCGCTGTGCTCGGTACGGACCGTGGGTAACCCCTGGCGGGTCAGGGCCAGCACCGAGGGGGTCTTGGTTTCGGCCAGGGCGGCGGCCCAGCACTCGGCGGTCTCCACCGCGTCGGCCGGACGGAAGACATTGAGGTTGGGCATGGCCCGCAGGCTGGCGAGATGCTCGATGGGCTGGTGGGTCGGGCCGTCCTCGCCGAGACCGATGGAATCATGGGTCATGACGTGGATGACCGGCAGGCCCGACAGGGCCGCCAGGCGAATGGCCGGGCGGCAATAGTCGGTGAACACCAGGAACGTGGCGCCGTATGCGATCAGCCCGCCGTGCAGCGCCAGGCCGTTCATGACGGCGGCCATGGCGTGCTCGCGCACCCCGTAGTGAATATAGCGCCCGGCAAAGTCACCGGCCGCGATGACCGCCATGTCCTTGGCCTTGGTGTTGTTCGAGCCGGTCAGGTCGGCCGAGCCGCCAATCATCTCGGGCAGGGCCTGCGTATAGACGTTAAGCACTTCCTCGCTTGACTTGCGGGTCGCACAACCGGGCTGTTCTTCCGAAAGGCGGGCTTTGAGGCTGTTCACAGTGCCGTCAAACCCGTCGGGCAGGGCGCCCTTGAGGGCGCGCTCGAAGTCGGACCGCGCGGTGCTGTTGACGGTGGCAAATTTTTCATTCCAGGCCGCCGATTGTACCGCCCCGCGCGACCCCGCCGCGCGCCACGCGGCGAGGATGTCATCGGGAATATGGAAGGGCGCGTGGGGCCAACCGAGGGCCTCGCGGGCGCCGGCGATCTCATCCTCGCCGAGCGGGGCGCCGTGAGCCGCGGCGGTTCCCGCCTTGGTCGGCGCGCCGAAGCCGATGGTGGTGCGGCAGGCAATCAGCGACGGGCGGTCGGAGTCCTGGGCCGCCGCGATGGCTGCCGCCACCGCCTCGGGGTCGTGACCATCGATTGCCTGAGTGTGCCAGCTGTAGGACTGGAAGCGTGTAATCTGGTCGTCGGAAACTGACAATTCCGTGGGGCCGTCGATGGATATGTGGTTGTCGTCGAACAGCACAATCAGCTTGCCCAGGCCAAGGTGGCCGGCGAACGACGCGGCCTCGTGGCTGATGCCCTCCATCAGGCAGCCGTCGCTGGCGATGACGTAGGTATGGTGGTCAATGACCGCCTCGCCGAGTCGCGCCGCCAGCAGGCGTTCACCCAGGGCCATGCCGACTGCGTTGGCGAAGCCCTGGCCTAGCGGCCCGGTGGTGGTCTCGATGCCCGCCGCGTGGCCGTACTCCGGGTGGCCGGCGGTGCGGGCGCCGAGTTGGCGGAAATTTCGCAGCTCGTCGATGGTCATACCCTCATAGCCGGTGAGATAGAGTAGGGCGTAGAGCAGCATGGAGCCGTGGCCCGCCGACAGCACGAAGCGGTCGCGATCGGGCCAGTCGGGCCGCGCTGGATCGAATTTGAGGAACCGGCTGAACAGCACGGTGGCCACGTCGGCCATGCCCATGGGCATGCCAGGATGGCCCGATTTGGCGGCCTGGACAGCATCCATGGCGAGGGCCCGAATGGCGTTTGCCATGGCACTATGGGCAGCGGTCGCCGGCTCTGTCGGGGAGCTTGGGATAGTCATGGGAGCGGTCTTCTCGCGCTCGAATTGGCAGGTTTCGACGTTATCAAACCGGGCGTCGATTGGGCCGCACCATGCCGCCGTGGGGCGATAACGTCAACCGCAGAGTTCCGCCATGGGGAATGCCATGAAAATTCCACCTGCAACGCCACTGCGGGGCCACGTTATTGACGCGGCGCTTCGCCTGGGTTATGTCTGTAGAGTTGATGGGTGACTCGCGATAATTGTCATAAAGTATTGAAACGGCTCATTTATGTCGATGACGAAGGCGCAGGACAGATTACAGGCGGCGTTTGACCGATTGGAGGCCGCGGCCCGCTCCCTGAAGGACCGCGCTCAAGGCAACGTTGCCGATGAGAGCAAGGTTGACGCCTTGCAGGCCGAACTCAATACAGCCCGCGCCGACAGCGTGGAATTATCGAAGGTAACCGAATCCGCATCCGCCCGGATCGACGCGGCGGTGGTGCGGCTGCGGTCGGTTCTCGACGGCTGACCAACGAACATTATGATCGGCTCATAATGACCGATGGCAAGCGCAAGTGCGCGTCGCCGACCGTTCGGCGGGAGCCTGGGTGGCGACTGAACGTCCATCAGTCATATTTTATGACCGATGGTATAGAATAGGGGCGCGGGCTATGGGGCAGGTCGGTATCACCATCAACGGGCGCAAATACGAAATCGCCTGTGAAGAAGGCCAGGAGGAGCGCCTGACCCGCCTTGGCGCCTATGTCGACGAACGGACCACCGAACTGGTCAACTCCGTGGGCAACGTGGGCGATGCCCGGCTCATGGTAATGACCGGTCTGCTGGTCGCCGACAAACTGTTCGACGCCTTCGCCGAGGTCGAAAAACTGCGGGCCGAGATCGCCCAAACCAAGCAGACACCGGCGCCGGCCAACGCAGATGACAAGCTGGCGCCGCTGATAGATGCCATTGCCGAGCGCATCGAAGATATTGCAGCCAACCTCGAGAACACCTAAGTATCACTATGAACGGGTGCTGCGCGGTTGGTCTGTCGGCATACATCCCTGGGGCCAATATCTACCACTCGGGAGCTGTCCCTGCCGGGACCGTGGTTTCGGCATACGGCGCCCACCTGCAAAAGCAGGCCACAGTGGATCCGCCAACGACGGCCGATGCGGGCCCGTTCACCTTTCCCGCCACAGTGTCAATCGGACGGCCATGAGCGACGACGACATTGCCCGCGCAAAGCGCGGCCTGCGTCCCGCATGCGAAGCCCAACGGCGAATCGCCAGCAGCGATGCCGGTCCCCATGCCGGCGCCGACGGAGCAACCCGTTTCTTTGCCGCCATGGACCCGCCCGCCGGCTGGGTGGTCTCGGGCTACTGGCCCATGCGCCACGAGTTCGATGTCCGTCCGCTGCTCGCGGCGTTCCATGAGCAGGGCCATGTCTGCGCCCTGCCGGTGGTGGCGGGCAAGGCGCAACCCCTGGAGTTTCGCGCCTGGACGCCGGGCGCAACCCTGGTCGAGGCGGCATACGGCACTCGGGTGCCGTCCGAGGCTGTGGCCGTGGTGACGCCGACCTTGTTGCTGGTGCCCATGCTGGCCTTCGACGGGCGTGGCTACCGCCTGGGCTACGGCGGCGGCTTCTACGACCGCACGCTCGACGGCTTGCGCTCCGCCGGCCCGGCGCCCGTGGCCGTGGGCTGCGCCTTCGAGGGCCAGCGCATCGACGCGGTGCCGGTCAACGCCACGGACCAGCGACTCGATTGGCTGGTCACCGAAAGCCGGGCGGTTCAAATCACCACACAAGTATCCGGGGCGGCGTCATGAACCTGCTATTCATCGGCGACGTGGTCGGCCGCTCGGGCCGTGACGTGGTCATCGGACGCCTGCCGGGCCTGCGCCATCAACTTGCCCTCGACTTCGTGGTGCTCAACGGCGAAAACGCCGCCGCCGGCTTCGGCATCACCGGCAAGATCTGCCGGTCCTTCTTCGACGCCGGAGTCGACGTCATCACCACCGGAAACCACGTCTGGGACCAGAGCGAAATCATCAAATTCATCCCCGGCGAGCCGCGTCTGCTGCGGCCGCACAACTACCCGCCCGGTACGCCGGGCCGTGGCGCCGCCGTGTTCGAGGCGACCCGCGGGCGCAAGGTGCTGGTCATGCATGTCATGTGCCGGCTGTTCATGAACCCGCTCGACGACCCGTTCACTTGTGTCGAGGCCGAGTTGTCGAAGCATGTGCTGGGCGGCACCATGGCCGCCGCCATCCTCGATATTCACGGCGAGGCGTCGAGCGAAAAGATGGCCATGGGCCATTTCGCCGACGGCCGGGTCAGCTTAGCGGTCGGTAGCCATACCCACATCCCCACCGCCGACGCCCAGGTGCTGCCCGGCGGCACCGCCTACCAGACCGACGCCGGCATGTGTGGCGACTACGATTCGGTCATCGGTATGGAGAAGGCCGTCGCCACCGAGCGCTTCGTCACCAAGATGCCCACCGAGCGCCTCAGCCCGGCCCTCGGCGACGGCACCCTGTGCGCCGTGTTCTGCGAGACCGACGACGCCACCGGCCTGGCCAAACGGGTCGCCCCGGTCCGCCTCGGCGGCCGCCTGGCGGAGACGCTGCCGGACTAGGCTTGGTCTTTGTGCGCGTTCATGAATGACCGCAATACGGCGTTCATGCGGGACTGGTAGCCTTTTCCCTGGGATTTGAACCACGCCACGATTTCTGGGTCGAGGCGCAGGGATACCGGGACTTTTTGCCGAGGCATGGCCACCGTCGCCGTACGCCAGAAATCGGCGTCCGTCGGCTGGGCGTCCGGGTCGGCTGCGGCTGCCGACTCGATTTCGTCATCCGTCATGGCGTCGACGCGACGCTGAGCACCGCCGGGTCATCGGCGACGTAACCGGCGGCGCGTTCGAGCAGCCCGACCATGCAGCCTTCCTAGGTCTGGCCGTGGTTGCAGGCTTCGATCAGCGGCCCCCGCACCACCACCGAGTGCGGCTCGATATCGCCGGCCATGGCGCGGCCCAGCACCACGAAATGGACCGTGCGGGCGGCGGTCAGCACATCGATGTTCTCGGCCAGCCCGGCCTTCATGAGCAGATGCGAGGTTTCCACATAGTGGCTGCTGGTTGTCCCAGCGATACGCGCAAGCTTTTGTTCCCAGAACCCCCGCACCGCCGGCGTATTG
>JAYZAP010000271.1:0-3608 GCA_036339655.1 Pseudomonadota bacterium
TAGCTCTGCCAGACCTCGGCCTGGTTGGCGCCTAGCTCATAGAGGTACTGCCAGGTGAAGATGCCGGTATCGTGGAGGTCGTCGAAGGTGATGCGGATGGCGTAGTTACCCACCGCCTCGATTTTCATGATGCCGATTTCCCGGCGCCCGGCGACGACCTGCTTCTGGCTCGGCCCATGGCCCTGGACCTCGGCCGACGGGCTCTCGACCCGCAGCAGCTCGGCCGGTAAGGTAAAGACTTGGCCGTCATCGAATTCAATCTCGAGCCGGCGTTCGGCCTGCTTGTGGCGGATTTCGACAGGCCAGTGCGCGGTCTCGAAGGGTTGGCTCATGGCGGCGCCCTCTGGTTGACGTTGGGAAACGAGTTAAACCATTGGTCATTTTGATCAGATCAAATTGACCAATGGCAAGCGCGACCGCGTGTCGCCGACCGTTCGGCGTAAGGCCCAGTCGGCACCACACACAAATGGCCGTTTGAACGCCCATCGGTCATTCTTCATAACCGATGGTATCAACCGTCTTCCTTGAGGCGGCGGGCTTCCTCGACCAGCATGATTGGGATGCCGTCGCGGATTGGATAGGCGAGCTGGGCCTGGTCGCTGATCAGTTCCTGGCGCTCGCGGTCGTAGCGCAGCGTGCTCTTGGTCAGCGGGCAAACCAGGATTTCTAACAGCTTGGGGTCAACGCCTGGCGCTGGGGGCCGGTTGTCCTTCGGGCTGGTGTCGTTGTCCACTGGGGTCATTGAACTCTCCCTTCACCGGCGCGGGTGTCGTCGAGCACGGTCATCTCCATGAGCGCGGTGACGATCTCGGCCTGGGCATCGGTCCCCATGGCTTCGAGCAACGCCTGCTTTTCGCTCGGCGCGAATGGGCAGGTCATGGCCAGGGTGGTGATCAGGCTTTCGTTGGAGGCGTGTTCCATCGTCTCCCAGTCGGCTTCATAGCCCTGCTGCTTGAAGAACGCGTCCAGCGCCATGAGCAGGCGGTCGCGGTTGACCTGGCTCGCCGCCGGCTCCTCGAGGTCGGCGGCAAACCGGGCGTAGTCGGCGCGCACCGGGCGAAAACCACCTTCGTCGAGGGGCAGTTCCTCGACAATATCGAAGCGGCACAACCCGGTCAGGGTGATAAGAAATCGGCCGTCGTCGGTTTCCTCGAACCCGGTAATGCGCCCGGCGCAGCCGGTGCTGTAGACGGTCGGCGCCTCGCCACCGTCGTCTTCCGGACGAAGCGGCTGGACCATGCCGATCAACTGGGGGCCGTTCATGGCCGCGCTGACCATGGCGATGTAGCGCGGCTCGAAAATATTGAGGGGCAATTGGCCGTGGGGCAGCAGCAGGACACCGGCGAGGGGGAAAATCGGCAGGGTCGCGGGCAGACTGTCCAGGGTCATGCCGTGATCGCCGGTCGTCATGACGGGGACGTGCTCATAGCCGCGGCTTGCTCATGAGAACAGCAGCGACGACAGCCGGCGCCGCGCCGACAGGGTCAGGGGGTCGGTGGGACCCATGGCCTCGAAAAGCTCGAGCAACTGTATGCGCGCCGCGTCGTCGTTCCAGTTCAGGTCGCAGCCGAGGATTTCCAGCAGATGGTCGACCGCGGTCTCCCGGTCGCCGGCGCCGAACAGCGCCTTGGCGAGTTCGAGGCGGGCGTTGAAGTCGTTGGGGTTGGCGGCGATGCGGGCTTCCAGGCCGCCGACCTCGCCGCTCGCCGCCGCCGCCTGTTCGGCCAGGGCCAGGGCTGCGCGGGCGCCGCTGATGTCCGGGTCGTCGTCGTGCTCATCGCCGGCCCGGGCGAGAACCTCGGCCGCCGCGCCGGGGTCGCCGAGCGCCAGCAGGCAGCGCGCCATGCCGGCAATGGCCGCCACGTTGTCGGGCTCTTGCTGCAGTACCTGGCCGAACAGCGCCGCCGCGCCGTTGTGGTCGTCGGCGGCCAGCGCCGCCTTGGCCTGTTCGACCGCCTCGTCGACCGGCGATGGGCCGGACTGGCCGGCCAGGCGGTCGACGAAGGCCTTGATCTGGCTTTCCGGCTGGGCGCCGACGAAGCCGTCCACCGGCTGGCCCTTGACGAAGCCGAACACTGCCGGAATCGACTGGATGCGCAGCGCCTGGGCGATCTGCTGGTTCTCGTCGATGTTGACCTTGACGAGACGGACCTTGCCGCGGGCCTCGCGCACGACCTTTTCGATGGTCGGCCCCAGGGTCTTGCACGGGCCGCACCATGGCGCCCAGAAATCGACCACCACCGGCACCTCGTTGGAGGCCTGAATGACATCAGCCTCGAAACTTTCGGTGGTGCTGTCCTTGATGACGTCGGTGTCGTCCGCCGCGGGGGCGATGAGATCTTCCATGAAACCGGACTATCGGTGTGAACCTGGTGCGCGCACCAGTTTGATGGGACAAAGAGGGCGGTTCGGGCCGCCGCATGCACGGGCCGCGCCGCGCGTCGCCGGGCTAGGATATGGCAGCAAAATCGAACAGCCGCGGCTGATGGCCGAATGAGGCCAGCAAGGTCATCAGATCCTGGGGCGTGATTGCCGTGGTCGCGTCGTTGCTCAGCGGGTGATAGTTAAGCAGCTCAAGGCCCATCATGGCGGCGTCGAGCACCACCTTGACCCGCAGGTCGCGATCGTTGATCAGGGACAGAGGGGTAACTGCGCCGGGAATGACGCCGAGAACCTCGGCCAGCAGCTCGGCCTTGCCGAACGAAAAGCGCGGTGCGCCGAGCGCCTTCGAGAGGGCGTTGAGGTCGACCGGTTGCTCGTCCCGGGTGACGATCAGCCAGAGCCGCTTCTTCTTGTCCTTGAGGAACAGATTCTTGCAATGGCCGCCGGGCAAGTGGCTGCAATGGGTCTGCGCCTCCTCGACGGTGAATACCGGCGGATGCGCGTGGGTTTCGGTTTCGATGCCGAGCTCGCGAAAGCGGGAAAACAGATCCTCGCGGCTGGCGTAGCCAATGGTATTGGGCAAAGTGGCGTCGGACATGACGGCGTTATAGCCGGGTCGGGGCCGAATTCTCAAGGGCCGTGACCGGGGGCGCTTGCAACCTGACGGGTCTTGGCTTAAACAACGCGGGTCGGTCGTCGCATGCCCCCGCCAGGGCAGCCGTCGACATCTGGACGCGGGCGTAGCTCAGGGGTAGAGCACAACCTTGCCAAGGTTGGGGTCGTGAGTTCGAATCTCATCGCCCGCTCCAAAATTTTCAGCTTGTGCGCTCGTAGCTCAGCTGAATAGAGCATTGGTTTCCTATAACGGGTGGGCGGTCATTCGATCCTCATTCGGTGGGAGCGTCTTCGCGCATTAGACCCTGCTCCTTCAGATCGGCCCAGAGCGCGGCTGGAATGGTTGCCTCCGCGGCACGAAGATTGCTCTCCATCTGCGCGCTACTCTGACCACCCGGGATCACGGACACGACGTTTGGGTTCCTCAGCGGAAACTGAAAGGTGGCTTCGATTAAAGAGACGCCGAGAGGAAGAGCGGACCGCACCAAGGGAACAGTACCTCTCCGCCTTGGCCACTAAGAACCGAGTACCGATCGCTGGCGATTCAAGAATCGTCCATGCCTGACGGTTTGACGGTGTCAGCGGGGCGGCTTGGCAGGGTTCCCATGATG
>JAYZAP010000272.1:0-2058 GCA_036339655.1 Pseudomonadota bacterium
CCACCCAGTATTGTGCGCGACGGCGATACCCTGTCGCTTGTCGAAACCGGCGGCAGCGAGGGCGCCGTCGGCCGTCTGCGCGCTTTTCACGGGCAGATGGGAATGTTCATCCGCGCCTATGCGTTCATCCTAAGCCATGGCGCCGACGGGCTGCGCCAAGTGGCCGAGGACGCCGTGCTCAACGCCAATTACCTGCGCACCGCGCTCCCCCAGGACCTCAGTGTCTCGTACGCGGGCCCGTGCATGCACGAAGTGCTGTTCGACGATCGTTTTTTGCGCGACACCGGGATCTCAACGCTCGACTACGCCAAGGCGATGATCGACGAAGGGTTTCACCCGGCGACCGTCTACTTTCCGCTTGTCGTTCAGGGTGCGTTGCTCACCGAACCGACGGAGTCGGAATCGAAGGAGTCGCTCGATCGCCTGATCGGCGCCATGCGCTTCCTGGCGCAGCGCGCGAAGGCTGGCGACACCTCCCGGTTTGCCGAGGCGCCGCGGTTAGCGCCGCGCCGCCGTCTCGACGAGACCCACGCCGCGCGCCACCCCGTGCTGCGCTGGCGCCCGCCGGCCCCGGCCGAAGCCGCGGAATGATTTGAATTCAGCCCAATAGCGGGCTTAGCCCACCCTTACCCGCCGCCGATGCGGGGCAGCAGGTGGACCTCACTGTCCGGGCCGATGGGCTCGAGCCAGCCATCCTGATAAATCTCACCGTCGACCGCGACGGCGATCCCTTCGTCGAGCTGCCGCCGCATTTTGGGGAAGCTCTCGCCGAGCACGCGCAGGAGCCCCCGGATGTCGGACGCCTCAACGTCGAGTTCTTCGGCCCCACCAGCGAGCTGTTGCAGGTTGCCCGATAGAACGACCCGGGGCACCGGTCTAGGCGGCCTCGCCCTCGGCCTCCGCGATCGCCGCCAGCAAACGCGGCGGCGACATCGGCAATTCGGAAAGGCGGGTTCCCAGGGCATGCTCGACCGCGCAGGCCACCGCCCCCATGGCCGGGACCAGCGGCGTTTCGCCGACGCCCCGCACGCCATAGGGATGGTTGGGGTTCGGCACCTCGACGATTTGCGTGTCGATCATCGGCAGGTCCGAGGCCACGGGCATGCGGTAGTCGAGGAAGCCGGTGTTTTGCATGCGGCCGTCCTCGCCATAGACGTATTCTTCGTTCAAAGCCCAGCCGATGCCTTGCGCGGCGCCGCCCTGGTATTGGCCCTCGACGTAACTCGGGTGGATGGCCTTGCCGGCATCCTGGATCACCGTGTAACGCAGAACGGTGACGCGGCCGGTTTCCCGGTCGACCTCCACGTCGGCAATGTGGGTGCCGAAGCCCGGCGCCGCACCCTTGGCGTTGATCTCGGCGTGGCCGGCAATGGGCCCGCCGGTCTTGGTGGCGGTCGCCGCGATATCGGCCAGTGAGAGCGGGTCGAACTCGCCCGCGTTGCTGCTGGCGGGCCGGGCAAATCCGTCTTCCCACTCCACGGCCTCGACCGGGATATCCCAGATCTTGGCGGCGCGGGCGCGCAGTTCGCTGATGACCGCACCGGCCGCCTCGACGGTTGCCTTGCCGGTGGCAAATGTGACGCGGCTGCCGCCCGTCAGGAACGAAAAGCCGAGCGTGCCGGTATCGCCGATTACGGGGTTGACCTTGTCCAGGTCGAGGCCGAGTTCCTCGGCCGCCATCATCGCCATGGAGGCACGCGACCCGCCGATGTCGGGCGTCCCGACCATGAGCTGAGCCGTGCCGTCCTCGTTGATGTTGATGGTGGCGCAGGATTCGCCGCCGACATTGAACCAGAATCCCGAAGCAACGCCGCGGCCCTGGTTGGGCCCAAGCGGTGCCTTGTAATGGGGGTGGTTCTTCGCCGCCTCCAAGGTTTCGACAAGACCGACGGGCCCGAACTTCGGGCCGTAGGCGGCCTGGGTCCCCTCCTTGGCGGCGTTCTTCAGGCGCAGCTCAATCGGGTCCATGCTCAGTTTGCCGGCGAGCTCGTCAACGACGCACTCCACCGCATACTCCGAGATGGGTGCCCCCGGTGCGCGGTAGGCCGCGACCTTGGG
>JAYZAP010000273.1:0-2870 GCA_036339655.1 Pseudomonadota bacterium
ATCCCCTGCCTCGACGTCAGCCACGGCCGGGTGGTCAAGGGGGTCAAGTTCCAGGGCCTGCGCGACGCCGGCGACCCGGCCGAGCTCAGCGCCCGCTACGAGGCCGAGGGCGCCGACGAGCTGGTGCTGCTCGACGTCTCGGCGACCACCGAGGCGCGCGGCACCCAGGTCGACACCGTGCGTCGGGTGCGCGCAGAGCTGTCGATCCCGCTGACCGTCGGCGGCGGCGTGCGCAACGCACAAAACGCCCAGGATCTGCTGGAAGCCGGCGCCGACAAGGTCTCGGTCAACACCGCCGCGGTCGAGCGCCCGGAACTGGTGGCCGAAATCGCCACGCGCTTCGGCAGCCAATGCGCGGTGGTCGCCATCGATGCCAAGTGGGTTGAAAGTCCAGGTACAGGCGATGACAAGTTCGAAGTGCTGATCCGTTCGGGCAAGGAGAGCGCCGGCCTCGACGGCATCGACTGGGCGCGCCGGGTTGTCGAATTCGGCGCCGGCGAGTTGCTATTGACCAGTTGGGACCGCGACGGCACCCACGAGGGCTACGATCTCGCCCTGGTCGAGGCCGTCGCCAAAGCCGTACCCGTGCCGGTCATCGCCTCGGGCGGCGCCGCCCATGCCGGGCACCTGGCCGCGGCGGTCAACGCCGGGGCCGACGCGGTGCTCGCCGCCTCGATCTTCCACGACCGCGAATACACCATCGGCCAGGTCAAGCGGCACCTCGCCGAAGACGGCATCGAGGTGCGCCTATGATCGTTCCCTCCATCGACCTCATGGACGGCCACGCGGTGCAGCTTGTCGGCGGCCGCGAGAAAGCCATCGACGCCGGCGACCCCAGGCCAATCGCCGAGCGCTTCGCCCTGGCCGGCGAGATCGCCGTCATCGACCTGGACGCGGCCCTCGGCCAGGGCTCCAACGCCGACGTCATCGAGGATCTGTTGCGCATCGGCCGCTGCCGGGTGGGCGGCGGCATCCGCGACGTGGAGAGCGCCCGGCGCTGGCTCGACGCCGGCGCCGCCAAGGTCATCCTCGGCACCCGGGCGGTGCCGGAAATCCTCAGCCAACTACCCAAGGAGCGGGTTATCGCCGCGCTCGACGCGGAACACGGCGAGATCGTGGTCGAAGGCTGGCGCACCAAAACCGGCGACAGTATCGAAGGCCGCATGGCCGAGCTGCGCGACCTGGTCGGCGGCTTCCTGGTCACCTTCGTGGAGCGCGAGGGCCGCCTCGGTGGTGGCGATCTGGAGCGCTCGGAATTGCTGGTAAAACAGGCCGGTAGCGCCAGGGTGACGGTCGCCGGCGGGATCACCACGGCCGACGAAATCGCGGTGCTGGACCGCATCGGCGCCGACGCCCAGGTCGGCATGGCGCTCTATACGGAACGGCTCGACCTGGGCGCCGCCATCGCCGCGCCGCTGACCTCGGACCGGCCCGACGGATTGTGGCCGACAATCGCCACCGACGAGCACGGGGTCGCCCTCGGCCTCACCTGGTCGAACCTGGAGAGCCTTAGCCAGGCGGTGCGGACCGGGCGCGGGGTCTATCATTCGCGGTCGCGCGGTCTGTGGATCAAGGGCGAAACCTCGGGAGCGACCCAGGATCTGCTGCGGGTTGACCTCGACTGCGACCGCGACGCCATCCGCTTCACCCTGCGCCAGAACGATCCTGGCTTCTGTCACCTGGATACCCGGACCTGCTGGGGCGACGATGGTGGCATTACCGCCCTGGCCCGGTTGATTGCCGGGCGCGCCATGGATGCGCCCGAGGGTTCCTATACCCGTCGCCTGCTCGAAGACGGCGATCTGCTGGGCGCCAAGCTGGTCGAGGAAGCGGGCGAGCTGGCCGCCGCCGAAACCCCCGCCGAAGTCGCCCACGAGGCCGCCGATGTGCTTTATTTCACGCTTGTGGCCCTGGCCAAGGCCGGCGTTCCCCTGGCCGACGTAGCCACCGAGCTCGACCGCCGGGCGCTCAAGGTGACCCGGCGGCCCGGAGACGCCAAAGAGGAATAGCTCCATGATCGTGGTGTTCGGCTCGATCAACGTGGATTTGGTGGTCCCGGTGCATAGCCTGCCGAGGGCCGGCGAGACCGTGCTGGCGCCAAGCTACCTGACCGTGGCCGGCGGCAAGGGCGCCAACCAGGCGGTGGCCGCGGCCCGCGCCGGCGCCGCGACACATATGGTGGGATGCGTCGGCAGGGACGGCTTCGCCGATCTCGCCCTCGCCACCATGGCCCATGCCGGGATCGACCTGACGGCCGTCGCCACCGTGGCGGAACCCACCGGCTGCGCCATGATCGGGGTCGATAGGGCCGGCGCCAATCAGATTATCGTCGCCAGCGGCGCCAACCGGCTGGTCAAGGCGTCGCAACTTGACGACCGAATGCTGGGTCCGGACGCCACCCTGGTGCTACAGCTCGAGGTCGACCTGGACGAGACCTGGGCGGTGGTCGAGCGGGCCAGGGCGGAAGGCGCCCGGATCGTGCTCAACACCGCGCCGGCGGCCCCAGTACCATCGGCAATCGCCGCCGCCTGCCATGTGCTGGTGATGAACGAAATCGAGGCGCCCTTGGTGGCCGAGGCCGCGGGGTTTGAGGCCACCGACCCGGTGGACTGCGCCCGCGCCATGGCCGAGGCCTGGGGCACCGCCACGGTGGTCACCCTGGGGGCAGAGGGCGCCCGTGCCTTCGACGCCGGCGGCGCCTGGAAAATCGGCGCCCTGGCCATTGAGCCCATCGATACCACCGCCGCCGGCGACGCCTTCGTCGGCGTCCTCGCCGCCGCCCTCGATGACGGCCAGGACCTGGCCGCGGCGCTTCACCGGGCCAGCGTTGCCGGGGCGCTCGCTTGCCAGTCGACCGGCGCCCAGCCGAG
>JAYZAP010000274.1:0-2965 GCA_036339655.1 Pseudomonadota bacterium
GATCGCTTCGGCGAGATCCCGAGGCTTGGCGCCGGCCTGCCTGGCCAGCACCAGGGCCACATTCGACGCCAGGTCGCCATGGGTAGGGTCGTGGGGCGGTTCGACGGTGACCGCCGATGTATCGAGCCCTGGCGGTAGCGCTGAAGCCGTCGACATATCTTCGATGATAGCGCGAATTTTGCCCTTAAACTCATTGAAAATATTCATTAAATATCTAATTCCGAATCAAAGATTAGCTGGTGTTGGTCGATTGCGAACCTGTCGGTCATACCTGCAATGTAATCGGCCACGACCCGCGCCGCACGCATGGAATCGCCGGCCGCCGCCCGCGCCCGCCAATCACCGGGAAGCCGGGACGGGTCGTCGTGGAAATGCCGGAACAGATCGCGCACGATCTCCTGGGCGACCTCGCGCCGATCGGTAACGTGGGGGTGGCGGTACATGTACTGGTAGAGGAATGCCTTGAGCGCCTTCTCATCGTCGGCCATGACGGCCGAGAATGCCGCTACCGGCCGCGCCAGTTGGCGCAGATCGTCGGCGCTCGCCGGGTTTTCTTCGGCCAGGCGGCCACGGGTTTCCGCAATCACATCCTCAACCATGGCGCCGATCATGCGCCGCACGCCTTCGTGGATCAGGCGGCTTTGGTCACCCCGCAAGTCATCGCGGGCAGCGGCGGCGAATACCGGTCCGGCCAACGGCGCCCGATCGAGATCGGCGACGCTGAACAGGCCGGCGCGGAGACCGTCGTCGATGTCGTGGTTGTCATAGGCGATGTCGTCGGCGATGGCCGCGACCTGGGCCTCGGCCCCGGCGAAGGTGTGGAGTTCGAGGTCGTGGCCGGCGACGTACTCAGTTATCGGCGGCGGCGCGGTGGCGGCGTCCACCGGTCCGTTGTGCTTGACCACCCCTTCCAGGGTCTCCCAGGTCAGGTTGAGGCCGTCGAAATTGTTGTAGCGGGCCTCGAGACGGCTCACCACCCGCAAGGTCTGGGCGTTGTGGTCAAAGCCGCCGAAGTCAGCCATGGCCGCGTCGAGGGCGTGCTCACCGGCGTGGCCGAACGGCGGGTGGCCGAGGTCGTGGGCCAGGGCCAGGGCCTCGGCGAGATCTTCGTCGAGACCCAGCACCCGGCTGATCGAGCGCGCGATCTGGGCAACCTCCAGGCTGTGGGTCAGGCGGGTCCGGTAATGATCGCCCTCGTGATAAACAAACACCTGGGTTTTGTGCATGAGCCGGCGAAACGCCGTCGAATGAATAATGCGGTCGCGGTCGCGCTGGAACGGCGTGCGGGTGTGGCTCTCCGGCTCGTCATGAAGGCGGCCGCGGCTTTGCGCCGGATCGCTGGCATAGGGGGCGGCTGGCATGGCGCGAAGCTACAGGCGGGCGTCGGCGCAATCAACGGTCCATAATGACCCGAGAGATTGACAATTGCCCGATTCCGCATACATACCCTATGAGCAGAAGCGACGAAACGTGAGAGCAGGTCCCATGACAACCGATACGGCACCACTATCCCTGAGCGAGAGCGCGGCCCGGCGGGTCGCCGTACTGCTCGAGCAGGAAGACGGCGACGGCGTCATGCTGCGGGTCTCGGTGTCGGGTGGCGGCTGCTCGGGCTTTCAATACGCTTTCAGCCTCGACAGCGACGTCAAGGATGATGAACTCGTCGTCGAGCGTAACGGCGTGAGCATGGTGGTCGACCAGATTTCCCTCATGTACATCGCCGGCTCGGAAGTCGATTTCATCGAGAACATCGGCGGTTCCTACTTCGTCATCAACAACCCCAACGCCACCTCCATGTGCGGCTGCGGCAACTCATTCGGCATCGCCATCTAGGCGCGCCGTGCACAACCTCCACTAAGCCCGCCATTGAGCGGGCTTTTTTATCGGGATAGTCTCAGGTTATGAAAATAGCCACCTGGAACGTCAACTCGATCAAGGCCCGCCTGCCCCGGGTGCTGGAATGGCTGGCCGAGGCGGCGCCCGATGTCGCCCTACTGCAGGAAATCAAGACCGTCGCCGAGGGCTTCCCGGAGGCCGAAATCGGCGACCTCGGCTACAACACCGCGGTGCTTGGCCAGAAGAGCTACAATGGTGTCGCCATTCTCGCCAAGCGGCCCATAGAGGACGTGGTCGAAAGCCTGCCGGGCGACGATGACGACGATCAGGCGCGCTACCTGGAGGCGGTGGTCGACGGCGTGCGGGTCGCCACTATTTACCTGCCCAACGGCAATCCGACGGATACGCCGAAGTTTCCCTACAAGCTGCGTTGGATGGAACGGCTCTACGACCACGCCCGGCACCTGCTGAGCTACGAAGAGCCCCTGGTGCTCGGCGGCGATTACAACATCGCGCCCACCGACGACGACGTGTTCGACCCGAAGGCCTGGGCCGGCGATGCCCTGTGCCGGCCCGACAGCCGCTCGAAGTTCCGCGCCATCGTTAATCTCGGGCTGACCGACGCCTACCGGGCGCGCCACGCGAACACCGCCGGCGCCTACAGCTTCTGGGACTATCAGCGGGGCCGTTGGCAGCGCGACGAGGGCCTGCGCATTGACCATCTGCTGCTGTCGCCCCAGGCCGCCGACCGGCTCGGCGACTGCGATATCGACCGGACGCCCCGGGGCCGCGAGAAGGCCTCGGACCACACGCCGGTGTGGTGCGAGTTGAAGGAGGCACAAGCATGAGCTAGGTTCACCAGGGCGGCTGCCTGTGCGGCGCCGTGCGCTATACCTGCCAGGGCAAGCCCCTGTGGGTCGCCCATTGCCACTGCCAAAGCTGTCGCTTGGCGTCGGGCTCGGTCGCCCTCACATGAGCCGGCTTTCAGCCCGATACCTTCGAAATCAGCGAAGGATTGCCGCGACGCCGCGAATCATCCAAAGGCGTCTGGCGCCGCTTCTGTGGCGACTGCGGCACGCCCATCACCTTCGAAAGCGAACGCTTCCCCGGCGAAGTCCATATTACCGTG
>JAYZAP010000275.1:0-2677 GCA_036339655.1 Pseudomonadota bacterium
TACCTTCGCCTGGTCGATCGCCCTGGACTTCGCCGGCGCCGTGGGTTTGGCGGGAAGTGGCTCATGAGCCTGCGTTCGCCGCTCGGTTGGGTGCGCGGCCTGGGTTCGGCCAAGGAGGGCACCGGCCACTTCTGGGCCCAGCGGGTCACCGCCGTCGCCCTCATACCCCTGACTTTCCTGTTCGTGGTCGTCATCTTCAACTTCGTCGGCGCCGACCATGCCCGGGCGGTGGCGCTGATGGGCAATCCGTTCGTCGCCCTGGTCATGCTGCTGTATATTATCGCCGCCTATTATCACTCCCATCTCGGCCTCCAGGTGGTTATCGAGGACTATATCCACCACGAGGGCCTCAAGACCGCGTCCCTGCTGGCCACCTCGCTCGGCACCTTCGGGCTCGGTATCGCCAGCGTGTTCGCCGTTCTCAAGCTGTCATTCGGAGGATAGCCGGCCATGTCAGACGCCTATCCTCTCATCGACCACGCCTATGACGTGGTGGTCGTTGGCGCCGGCGGCGCCGGCCTGCGCGCCACCTTCGGCATGGCCGCCCAGGGCCTTAAGACCGCCTGCCTGACCAAGGTGTTCCCGACCCGCAGCCACACCGTCGCCGCCCAGGGCGGTATGAGCGCGGCGCTCGGCAACAATGGCGAGGACGACTGGCGCTGGCACATGTACGACACCATCAAGGGCTCCGACTGGCTCGGCGACCAGGACGCCATCGAATACATGTGCCGCGAGGCGGTGCCGGCGGTCATCGAGCTCGAGCACAGCGGCGTGCCGTTCTCGCGCAACGAGGACGGCAGCATCTATCAACGCGCCTTCGGCGGCATGAGCACCCATTACGGCGAAGGCCAGGCCATGCGCACCTGCGCCGCCGCCGACCGCACCGGCCACGCCATACTCCACACCCTCTACCAGCAGTCGCTCAAGCACGACGCCGAGTTCTTCATCGAATACTTCGCCCTCGATTTGATCATGGACGACGACGGGGTCTGCCGTGGCGTCACCGCGTGGAACCTGGACGACGGCACCCTGCACAACTTCCGCGCCCACAAGGTTGTCCTGGCCACCGGCGGTTACGGCCGGTCCTACTTCTCCTGCACCTCGGCCCACACCTGCACCGGCGACGGCAACGCCATGGCGCTGCGCGCCGGGGTGCCCAACCAGGACATGGAGTTCGTCCAGTTCCATCCCACCGGCATCTACGGTTCGGGCTGCTTGATTACCGAGGGCTCGCGTGGCGAGGGCGGCTATCTGAGCAATTCCGAGGGCGAACGCTTCATGGAGCGCTATGCGCCCTCGGCCAAGGACCTGGCGTCGCGCGACGTGGTCAGCCGCTCCATGACCATCGAAATCCGCGAGGGCCGCGGCGTCGGCCTCAAAAAGGACCACATCTACCTCCACCTCGAGCATCTCGGCGCCGACCTGCTCGAGGAACGGCTGCCGGGGATTTCCGAATCAGCCCAGATCTTCGCCGGCGTCGACGTGACCAAGGAACCGATTCCGGTGATTCCGACGGTCCATTACAACATGGGCGGCATTCCCACCAACTACCACGGCGAGGTCGTGACCGTGAAGGATGGCGACCCGGACGCGGTGGTGCCTGGTCTCATGGCCATCGGCGAGGCGGCCTGCGTCTCGGTCCATGGCGCCAACCGCCTGGGTTCGAACTCGCTGCTCGACATCGTCGTGTTCGGCCGCGCCGCCGCGCTGCGCGCCGCCGCCACCATCGAGCCCGACACCGCCCACAAGGCAATCTCCGGCAACGCTGTCGAGGCCACCCTGGAGCGCTTCGACGCCCTGCGCCACGCCAGCGGTGGCACGCCCACGGCGAAGATCCGCGACGACCTGCAGCAGGCCATGCAGACCAACTGCGCGGTGTTCCGCACCGGCGACATTCTTGCCGAGGGGGTGCGTCGGGTCGACGAGGTCTGGAAGTCGTTCGCCGATGTCAGCGTCGCCGACCGCTCCCTGGTGTGGAATTCCGATCTGGTCGAGACCTGGGAACTCGACAACCTGTTGCGCCAAAGCATGGTCACGGTGCAGTCGGCGGCCAACCGCAAGGAGAGCCGGGGCGGCCACGCCCGCGAGGACTTCCCAGACCGCGACGACGAAAACTGGATGAAACATACGGTCGCCTGGTTCGACGACGACGGCAATGTGACCATCGATTACCGCCCGGTGCACATGTACACCCTGACCGACGACGTCGAGGTGGTGCCACCGAAGGCGCGGGTCTACTGAAGCAAAATTCGAGGAATAAAATTCGCGCCAGCCTGCGACCGGAGGCCGTCGACCTTTCGGCGGGAGCTTGCGTGGCGCTTGAACGCCGTTTGATCGTGCTTGCACGATAAAACGTTAAGGACACTTCGAGGACGAAAAATGGTCGAGTTCACACTTCCCGCCAACTCCAAGGTCGGTCCCGGCAAGACCCACCCGGCCCCGGCCGGTGCGGCCAACGTCAAGCGCTTCAAGGTCTATCGCTGGGAGCCCGACAGCGGTGACAATCCCCGGGTCGATATTTTCGAGGTCGACATCGACGACTGCGGGCCCATGGTTCTCGACGCCCTGATCAAGATCAAGAACGAGATTGACCCGTCAGTGACCTTCCGGCGCTCCTGCCGCGAAGGCATCTGCGGCTCCTGCGCCATGAACATCGACGGCACCAACACCCTGGCCT
>JAYZAP010000276.1:0-4297 GCA_036339655.1 Pseudomonadota bacterium
CCCCTCATTTCGCACCCATCGCGTTCAACCGGTTACCAGCGGCGTGCGATACGCCATTGTCGGGTGGATTCATGGCCCCGCTTTCAAATAACACGCCATTTCGGACGTCGCACCACTTTTGGCTTGGCGACGCGGCGGCGCCTGGGTAACCGGATCGGACCCCCAGACCGGGCGCGCCGGTTCATGAATTGAGATCCGCTGCATGTGGCGGCGCTGGCATAGTAGTCATTGATGGCATAGTGCTGGGTCGCGCAGTTGTCCCAGACGCCGACCGTGTTGGGGCTCCAGCGATAGCGGCAGGTGAACTCGGGCCGCGCCGCGTGGGCCCAAAGAATTTCCAGCAAGGGCAGGCTTTCCGCGATGGTCATGCTCTCGAAGTGGGAGGTAAAGGCGCGGTTGACGTAGAGCTACCTTCGTCCAGTCTCGGGATGGCGGCGGACCGTCGGATGAGCGGTCTCGACAATCGCGCGCCCAACACCGAGCCCGCCGACCCGGCGCCAGCGATGATGTAGTGGTAGTTCAAACCGAGCCCGACCGCGCCGCCGCCCCTAGACCGCGTCGTCGAACCAGGTTTCGCCGGCTTCACCGTGTTCGGCGATGGAGTCCTTGTAGCGCTGCTGGGTCTCGGGCGTGGACTCGGTCTGGTGGTTGGCCTTCCACTCGCCGTAGGTCATGCCGTAGACCAGGGTGCGGGCGTCGTCGTAGGTCATCGCGTCGCCATGCTCGGCCGCCGCCGCCCGGTACCACTTGGCCAGGCAGTTGCGGCAGAACCCGGCGATGTTCATGACGTCGATATTTTGCACGTCGGTGCGCTGGCGGAAGTGGTGGACCATGCGCCGGAACACCGCGGCCTCTACTTCGGTGCGGGTTTTGTCGTCCATGGGAGTCTCCTGTCAAATTCAATCGAGACCCAAAACGGTCTCTTCGATGAGAAAGTCGACCACTGCTTCAAGGGCCTCGTGGTCGTCGGCGCCGGCGGCCTTGGCCGTCTCGAAGGCGCGGCGCTGGCGGTCGGCGCTGGTGCCCCTGGCGGCAATTTTGCGGGTGTGCTCGACCTCGGCGACGCAGCCCAGGCGCTCGGCATCCTCGCGGACCAGGGCGATAAGTTCTTCGAGCAACGCCGGATAGGGCACCAGCTCACCCTTGCCGAAGTCGACCAGGGAATCGCCAACCCCGTAGCGCTGGGCGCGCCAGCGGTTTTCGTGGACCAGGATTCGCGGGTAGACCCGCCAGCGTTGATTATTGCAGCGCAGGCGGTAGAGCATGCTGATGATGCATTGGGTCAGCGCCGCCACCGCCGCCGCGTCGTCGAGCCGGGTACAGACGTCGCCGATGCGCATTTCCAGGGTCGGGTAGCGGGCGCTCGGGCGCAGATCCCACCACAGCTTGGTGGCGTCCTCCATGAGTCCACCCTGGACCAGTTGGGCGACCACCCGCTGGTATTCGCCGAAGCTTTCGTAGCGTTCGGGCAGGCCGGTGCGCGGCAGGGCGTCGAACACGGCCAGGCGATAGGACGCCAAACCCGTATCCTCGCCGGCCCAGAACGGCGACGAGGTCGTCAGGGCCAAGAGGTGGGGCAGGAAGTAGCTCATCTGGTTCATCAAATCGATGCGCAGGTCGTCGTCGCCGACTTCCACATGGATGTGCATGCCGCAGATCACCAGCCGCCGGGCGACCGCCTGGAGGTCGCGGGCCAGGGCGTCGTAGCGTTCCTTGTGAACATGCTGTTGGTCCTGCCAGCGGGCGAAGGGATGGGTCGAAGCGGCGATCGGCGCCAGGCCATGAGCCTCGGATACCCGGGCCACCGTGGAGCGCAAATGTGCCAGATCGGCGCGGGCCTCGGCGACGGTGGCCGCTGGATGGGTACCCACCTCGATCTGGGCGCGCAGGAACTCGGGGCTGACCCGGCCCTCGAGCAGCGCCTCGCATTCGTCGAGCATGGAGTCCGGCGGCGCCGCCGCCAGATCGCGGCTGGTGCGCTCGACCAGCAGGTATTCCTCCTCGATGCCGACGGTCAGCCTGGGTTCCGGCACCGACATATCAAACCCCCGTCTGCACGTTTTGGGGTGCAAATGCGGCGGGATCGGCCAGCACCCCGCGCAACGCCGCAGCCATCCGGTTTGCCCAGGCCTCGGCGCCGTGATGGGTATCGATGAGGTCCTGGCGAACTTCCACCGCCACGTGGGGCCGACCCGGCGCTTCCGCGTGGGTCGGAATGGTGAAGGGCTGTGGAACCCGGCCGGAATAGGGCTCGTTGTCACCGACCCGGAGGACCGGATCGAGGCGCAGAGCATCGAGCAACGGCGCCGACAGACGGTCGTCGACGTGCCACAACACACCGACATGCCAGGGCCGTTCAAAGCCATCCATTACCGGGGTGAAGCTGTGGATTGAAACGATTGCTGGATCAGCACCCTGGATGATCGCCGCCTCGACCGTCCGATGATAGGGCGTGAAGCAGGCGTCGCGCCGATTCCGCACGGCATCGTCGTCGAGGCCCTGATTGCCCGGCACTGCCACCCCGTCACTGACGGTCGGGATCGAGCCCGGCGCACCGGGCGGCCGGTTGCAGTCGATGACCAGCCGCGAATAGCCGGCCAACAGCGCCGGGGCGTCGAGCAACCCGGCCAGCCGGCGGGTCACATCGGCGGCGCCGATATCCCAGCCGATATGGCTGCGCAACACGGATTCATCGAGGCCGAGGTTATCGAGCCCCGCCGGCACCGCCCAGCTCGCGTGATCACAGACCAACAGGGCGCGGGCCCGGCCCGATGAATTGACCACCTCGAACGGCGGCGGATCGTCGGCGCCAAGCAGCCCGGGCGCACGGTTTTTCAAGGGAATGGCGGGGCCGTTCATGGCCGCGACTATAAGGCGGGTTGGCCGCGCCACCAAGCGGCGTTAGGCTCGCGCGACCATGGACTAACGGAGACCCAACGATGACCTGGTCGCAGCCGCGCGAACTGCTCACCGCAATGTTCGAGGCGGTGGTCGACGCCGCCCAGCCGGCGCGCTGTGTGCCGGCCGCCCTGCCCGCGCCGCCGTCGGGACGAACCGTGGTCATCGGCGCCGGCAAGGCCGCCGCCGCCATGGCCTCCGCGGTCGAGGACAGTTGGTCCGGCGACTTTGCCGGTCTGGTGGTCACCCGCTACGGCCACGGCGTCGCGACCCGCTCTATCGACGTGGTCGAGGCTGCCCATCCGGTGCCCGACCAGGCCAGCCGCGACGCCGCCCGGCGCATCCTCGCCATGGTCGAGCCCCTGGGCGCCGACGACCTGGCGCTGTGCCTGATCTCCGGCGGCGGCTCGGCCCTGCTCGCCCTGCCCGCCGGAGACCTCAGCCTCGACCACAAGCAGGTTGTCAACCGCGCACTGTTGCACGCCGGGGCGACAATCTCGGAGATGAACTGCCTGCGCAAGCACCTCTCGGCCATCAAGGGCGGCCGTCTCGCCGCCGCCGCCGCGCCAGCCCGGCTGGTCGCCCTGCTGATTTCCGATGTGCCCGGCGACGACCCTTCGGTGATTGCCTCGGGCCCGACGGTGCCCGACCCGACCACCCTGGCCGATGCCCGCGCCGTGCTCGACAAATACGCGATCGATGCCCCGGCCCCGGTGGTTGCCCATCTGGCGCAGGACGCCAGCGAGACCCCCAAGCCCGGCGACCCCCGTCTGGCGCGATCCGAGACCCGGCTGGTGGCGACGCCGATGGCGTCGCTCGAGGCCGCCGCCCGCGTGGCGCGTGACAATGGCGTCGCGCCGGAGATTATCGGTGACGCCTTAGAAGGCGAGGCCCGAGATCTCGGCACCGCCCACGCTGCCCTGGCCCGACAAGCCATGTCCCGCGACCCAGGGCCGGACCAACCACGGGTCATCCTGTCCGGCGGGGAGACCACCGTGACCATGACCGGCCAGGGCCGCGGCGGGCGCAACAGCGAATACCTGCTGGCCCTGGCCATCGCGCTGGACGGCCTCCCCGGGGTCCATGCCATCGCTTGCGACACTGACGGCATCGACGGCAGCGAGGACAACGCCGGCGCCGTCATCACCCCCGACACCCTGAACCGCGCCGCCGAGGCTGGTCTCGACGCCCAGGCCTACCTTGACAACAACGACGCCTACGGTTTTTTCCACGCCCTCGGCAATCTCATCATCACCGGCCCGACCCTGACCAATGTCAACGACTTCCGCGCCATCCTGATCACGAAATAATAATGGGAACAGTATATTTGATTAATTAAATATACTGTTCCCATATTTTCTTGGAGGTTGTTCGTTCTTTCTGGCACAGCTCGCTTATT
>JAYZAP010000277.1:0-7726 GCA_036339655.1 Pseudomonadota bacterium
CGGCGAAATCTTCTACTCACTCCGCGAGGCCCAGGTGCTGATCGAGCGATGGCGACATCACTACAACACGGTAAGGCCGCATAGTGCGCTGGGCTATCGACCCCCGGCGCCGCAAGCTATCGTGCCTAAACGGACTGATCCGGCCTGCGCTTTGGATGGGCTCCAGCCGGATCAGCCCTTCCCATTCACCGTGCCACGACTAACATAGCAACTGGTACATAAAATGGGGGCAGGCCAAATCCCGAAAAAGAGGCCCGCATGGACCCGACAAAACAGAAGATCGCCTACTAATTCGCCGACGCCATGCCGCCCGCCGACCACCTGGAGCCGTTCCCGGTCGACCGTGAGGCGGCCCTGGCGGCCTCGGTATCGGTGGAGACGCCGGACCAGGCCCGGCGGCGACAATGAATTTTGCCAAGGAGGACATGCCATGATGCTGACACCCACCGAGATGGAGCGCTTGACCATCTTCACCACTGCCGAACTGGCGCGCCGGCGCAAGGCGCGGGGCGTCAAACTCAATCACCCGGAGGCCGTCGCCTATATCAGTGACGACCTGATCGAGGGCGCCCGCGACGGCCGTACCCTGGCCGAGATGATGGCCAATGGCTCGACCCTGCTGACCACCGACGACGTGCTGCCGGGGGTGCGCGCGCTGATCCCCATCCTGCTGGTCGAGGGCCATTTCGAGGATGGCGCCAAGATGATCACGGTCCACGATCCCATTCGTCCCGGTACCCAGCCGGTCGAGGATTCACCCCTGGCGCGGCCCGGCGAACTGCTCATCGAGGACGGCGAGATCGAGCTCAACGGCGGGCGCCGCACGGCCACTGTCACCGTTCTCAACACCGCGGACAGGCCGGTCCAGGTGGCCAGCCACTACCACTTCTTCGAGGCCAACAAGGCGCTCGACTTCGACCGCGCCGGAGCCTTCGGCATGCGCCTTGATGTGCCCGCCGGCCTCTGTGCCCGTTTTGAACCGGGCGAGACCAAGACCGTGACCCTGGTGGAGTTCGGCGGCAGCGGCGACATCACCGGCCTCAACAACCTGACCAACGGCCTGGTGTTCTCCGACGACGTCAAGCAGGCGGCACTGGCGCGGGCCCGCGATCAAGGCTACAGGGGGGCTTGAGCCATGGTGATGATGTCACGCAAGGACTACGCTACCATGTACGGCCCGACCACCGGCGACCGGGTCCGCCTCGGCGACACCAACCTGATTGCCCGGGTCGAACGCGACTACGCCCACTACGGCGAGGAATGCCTCACCGGCCTGGGCAAGACCATGCGCGACGGGCTCGCCGTCAACGCCGGCCACACCGCCTCGGACGGGGCGGTGGACGTGGTGCTCAACAACGTGCTGGTCATGGACCCGGTGCTCGGCATCGTCAAGGGCGACCTGGGAATCCGCGACGGCAAGATCACCGGCATCGGCAAGGCCGGCAATCCGGCGACCATGGCCGGCGTCGATGACGGCCTGATTGTCGGGCCGTCGACCAAGCCGGTCACCGCCCAGGGCCTGATCGCCACTCCCGGCGGCATCGACGTCCACGCCCACTACATCCAGCCGGCGGAAGTCTGGCATGCCTTGAGCAGCGGCCTGACCACCATGATCGGCGGCGGCTTCCCCGGCTGCTGGGCGGTGGATTCCGGCGGCATCTGGTCGAACACCAAAATGCTCAAGGGGGTCGAGGGCTTCCCCATGAACTTCGGCCTGTTCAGCCGGGGCAGCGCCCACCGGCCCGAGGGCATCATCGAGCAACTCGACAGCGGCATCATCGGGGTCAAGATTCACGAGGACATCGGCGCTATGCCGGCGACCATTGACACCTGCCTGTCGGTGGCCGACGACTTCGACTTCCAGGTCCAGCTTCACGCCGACACCATGAACGAGGCCGGGTTCTACGAGAATACCATGGCCGCCATCAATGGGCGGACCATCCACATGTACCACACCGAGGGAGCCGGCGGCGGCCACGCCCCGGACATCATCCGCTGCAACGGCGAGGCCCACTGCCTGCCGTCGTCGACCAACCCGACCAATCCCTACACCCGCAATGCCTTCGACGAGCATCTCGACATGATGATGCTGTGCCACATGTTGAGCCCGGACGTGCCCGAGGACGTCGCTTTCGCCGACAGCCGGCTGCGGCCCAACACCATGGCCGCCGAGGACGTGCTCCACGACCTCGGCGCCATCTCCATGATGGGATCCGACTCCGAGGGCATGGGGCGCATCGCCGAGGTCGTAACCCGGACCTGGCAATTGGCCTCCAAAATGCGCGGCGAGCGCGGTCCCCTGGACGGCGAGCCCTACGACAACGCCGACAACGCCCGCATCCTGCGCTACCTGGCGAAATACACCATCAACGCGGCGGGGACTTTCGGCATCGATGACTATGTGGGCTCGCTCGAGCCCGGCAAGATGGCCGATATCGTGCTGTGGCAGCCGGCGTTCTTCGGCCTCAAGCCGGCCATGGTCATCAAGGGCGGCATGTACGTCTGGGGCCCCATGGGCGACGCGGCGGCCTGCCTCGGCTCGGTCGAACCCCTGGCCATGCGCCCGACCTGGGGCGCCATGGGCTCGGCGCCGAGCACCCTCAACGCCGCCTTCGTCCACCCCCTGGCCATCGAGCACGACCTGGCCGGCCGCCACGACATCGCCATCCCCCTGCTGCCGCTCCACGGCACCCGCAGCCTGACCAAGGCGGACATGCTGCACAACGATGCCTGCCCCGACATCCGGGTCGACACCCAAACCTTCGAAGTCTTCGCCGACGGCGTTCTGGCCACGGCGGAACTGGCCGAGACCGTGGCGCTCAATCGTAACTACATGCTGCGGTGAGGGGGCCATGAACCCAATCTACGCCCTGTGGGGCCACCCGCGCTCCATGTCGACGGCCATGGAGCGGGCCATGCGCGAGCGCGGTGATTGCCGGTGTTTTCACGAGCCTTTTCTTTATCACTACTATGTGGGACGCGGCGTGCGGGAGATGCCGCTGCTGGAGTATGACCCGGCAACCCCGACCAGCTATGGCGACATCAGGGCCATGGTGCTGGAAGCCGCCGAGGCGGGGCCGGTGTTCTTCAAGGACATGGCCTACTACGTGGTGCCGGCGCTGTTCGACGACCCGGCGTTCGCTTCCCGCATAACCCACAGCTTCCTGATCCGCGACCCCGTCAAGGCGCTGCTGTCCTATTACAAGCTCGACCCGGAATTCATTCTCGAGGAGGGCGGCCTGGAAGCCGAGTGGCGCCTGGTCGAATGGCTCAGGGAAACTACCGGCGAGACCCCGGTGGTGATTGAGGCCGAGGTGGTGCAACAGGACCCGGAGGCGGCCATCGGCGCCTATTGCCGGCGCCTCGGCCTGGCCCCGGTGGCCGGTCTGCACCAGTGGTCGCGGGATGACGTGCCCGAGGACTGGGGCCAGGTGGTGGGCTGGCACGGCAAGGTCACGTCGCGTGGCGGCATCGTCGCCGACACCACGGAAGAGACCGCGGCCAGCCGCGCCGAGTTCAAAGCCGCGACCAAGAAGGCGCCGCAACTGGCGACCTATCTCGATCACCATATGCCGTTTTATGACAAGCTGCGGGCGCTGGCAGTCTAGTTCGACAGGAAGCAGCGCTCGAGCTTGTCGGCGACTTCTTCGACGTCGTCCAGGGACAGGCACAGGGGCGGCACCAGACGGAGAACGCTGCGGTCGGGGCCGGACTTGCTGACCACCAGGCCGTGGCGCCGGGTCTGCTCGAACACCCGGGCCGTGGTCTCGGTGTCGGGCTCTCGGGTCTTTCTGTCCTTGACCAGTTCGATGGCGACCATGAGGCCCGACCCCCGGACGTCGCCGATGACCTCGAAGCGCTCCTGCAGCGCCTGGAGTTTCGCCTTGAGTGCGGCGCCGACCATGCGGGCATTTTCCTGGAGGCCTTCATTGGCGATGACGCGCAGCACCGCGCGGCCTGCGGCGCAGGCCACCGGGTTGGCGCCGTAGGTGTGGAACAGGAACTTATCCGCCATGGCCTCGGCCACATGGCGTTTGGCGACCACGGCACCGAGCGGGATGCCGTTGCCGATGCCTTTGGCCATGACCACGATGTCGGGGACCACCTCGTGGGCCTGGAAGCCCCAGAAATTGTCGCCGGTGCGGGCGAAGCCCGACTGGACCTCGTCGACGATAGCCAGGCCGCCGGCGGCGCGCACCCGCTCGAAGGCGCCGGCCAGGTAGCCTGAAGGCATGGGCACGATACCGCCGTAGCCCTGGACCGGCTCGATTATCATGCCGGCGAGGGCGCCGCTGGTCTGGTGGCGGATGGCGCTGTCGATGTCGTCGAGGTAGGGCTCGATCCCGGGGCCGAACACACCGCGGTACTGGTTGGGCTCGGCGACGAAGGCGACGCCGCCCAATTGCGGCACGTTGTGGCGGAAGCCGGCGATGCCGGTCAGGGACTGGGCCCCGAAGGTCGCCCCGTGATAGCTGGTGCGGAGCGACAGCATGTCCACATTGCCGGTGGCCGAGCGGGCCATGAGCAGGGCCAGGTCGATGGCCTCGGCGCCGCTGTTGGTGAAGTGGACCACCCAGTCATGGCCGGCTGGCATGGTCGCTGCCAGTTCCTCGGCGAGATGGGCCGGCACCGGGTGGTAGAACATGGTGGTGCAGTGGGTCAGCTCGGCGACCTGCTCGGTCACCGCGCGGACCACTTCGTGGTGGGCGTGGCCGACGGAAATGCACACGTTCATGGCCAGCAGGTCGATGTATTTCTTGCCGCTCTCGTCCCACAGGTACTGGCCCTTGCCGCGCCGGAAAATTTGCGGCGTGTCGTAGGGCACGAACTTGCGCTGGGTCGCCGCGTAGTAGCGGTCGCGGCGGCCGACGATGGCGTCCGTCGTCCAGTCGGTGATTGGCTCGTTCATGGCCCCGGTCCCTTGTTTGCCAAGGTTGAAATTATGCCCCTGTCCCGACGACACTGACAATCGTTCGTCGAAGGGCAGGGGGCAACATGGCCGCAATCGGGGATGCAAGGATTGTCATAGTCGGTGGCGGCGTTATCGGCCTCGGCATCGCCTATCACTTGGCCAAGCTGGGTGAGAGCGACGTGGTGCTGGTCGAGCGCAACCAGTTGGCCAGCGGCACCTCGTGGCACGCGGCGGGGGTGGTCGGCCCGCTGCGCGCGAGCATGAACCTGACCCGCCTGGCGATCTATGCCACCGAACTGTTCGGCCGGCTCGAGGCCGAGACCGGCCAGGGCACCGGCTACACCCGCACCGGAGGCCTGTGGCTGGCCCAGACCGAAGACCGCCTCACCGAGGTCCGGCGTATCAAAGCCATGGGCGACATGACCGGGCTCCATGCCCAGGTCATCGGCCCGGACGAGGCCGCCGCCCGGGCGCCGGGTCTTCGTGTCGACGACCTCGCCGGCGCCCTGTGGGTCGAGGAGGACGGCCAGGCCAACCCGGTGGACATCTGCATGGCCTACGCCAAGGGCGCGCGGGCCGGGGGCGTGCGCATCCATGAAGGTGTCGCCTGTGAAGGCACCGACACCACCCATGGCGCAGTCCGCGCCGTACGGCTGTCCACCGGCGAGACCGTTCGCTGCCACGTGGTGGTCAATTGCGCCGGGGTGTGGAGCCGCGCGCTGGGTGCCATGGCCGGGGTGCCGGTACCGGTCCAGGCGGTCGAGCACATGTATGTGGTGACCGAGCCCATGGATGGTCTGGTCCAGCCGTTTCCCATCATCCGCGACCTGGACGCCGGCTTCTACCTCAAGGGCGACGCCGGCCGGTTGGTGCTCGGCGGCTTCGAGCCCGACGCCAAGCCGTGGGACGCCGCGGGTCCGGACGGCGGCGGCGCGTTTCTCGAGTTCCCCGAGGACTGGGAGCAGTTCGAGCCGTTCATGACCGCCGGGCTCCATCGCTTCCCCGCACTCGAGCGGGCCGGAATTCAGAGCTTCATGAACGGCCCCGAGGGCTTCACCCCCGACACCCGCCAGGCCATGGGCGAATCGCCGTTCCTCAAGGGCTACTTCGTGGCCGCCGGGTTCAACTCCATCGGCATGATGTCGTCGGCCGGGGTCGGCAAGGCCATGGCCGAGTGGATTGTCGCACACGAGCCACCGATGGATTTGTGGGAGGTCGACGTGGCCCGCTTCGACCACGCCATGGCCGCGCGGTCCTTCCTGGAGTCGCGAGTGCGCGAGGCGGTGGCCAACCAGTTCGCCATGCACTGGCCCTACAAGCAGCACCGAACCGGGCGCGACGTCCGGCGCTCGGCGCTTCACCAGGCCTTCGCCGCCGCCGGAGCGGTGTTCGGCGCGCCAACCGATTGGGAGCGGCCCTTGTGGTTCACCGCCAACGACGACGAGCGCGATGTCCCTCACAGCTACGGCGACCAGGGCTGGTGGGCGCCCGCCCGGCGTGAGGCCGAAGCCCTGTCCACTGACGTGGCCATGCTCGAACTGTCGCCTTTCGCCAAGTTCGACGTTACGGGCCGCGGCGCCCTCGGCCTGCTTCAGCACCTCTGCGCCAACAACGTGGACGTGGAACTGGGGCGCACGATCTACACTCAGATGCTCAACCGTCACGGCGGCATCGAGGGCGATGTGACGGTCACTCGCCGGGGCGAGCGGGACTTCCGCGTGGTCAGCGGCGCCGCCACCCGGTGGAAGGACTTGGCCTGGATACGCCGTGCCGGCCATGGGGTCGACGTTCATGACGCGACCGAAGACGAAGCTGTCATCGGCGTCATGGGCCCCCGGTCGCGCGAGACGCTGCAGTCGTTGACCGACGCCGACCTGTCGCCTGAGGCTTTCCCGTTTTCCACGTCTCGTTTGGTGGACATTGCCGGCGTGTCCCTACGGGCGACCCGCCTCAGCTTCGTCGGCGAACTGGGATGGGAGCTCTACATTCCCAGTGGCAGCGCCGTGGCGGTCCACGGCGCGCTGGCCGCGGCAGGGGTGGGCCATGCCGGCCACTACTGCCTGGATTCCTGCCGCCTGGAGAAAGGCTACCGCCACTGGGGCCATGACATGGGACCGGAGGACAGCCCCCTGGAAGCCGGGCTTGGCTTCGCCGTGGCCTGGGACAAGCCGGGTGGCTTCCTCGGGCGCGAGGCGCTGTTGGCACGGACGGTGACCCGGCGTCTGGTGCTGTTCGCCGTCGACGGCGACGCCCATCCTTTGCTGCTCCATGACGAGCCAATCTATCGCGATGGTGAACTTGTTGGACGGACCACGTCCGGCGCCTACGGATTTCGCACTGATTTGTCCCTGTGCCTCGGCACCGTGACTCTACCGGTCGACGGCCCCTACGAGGTCGCCGTGGCCGGCGAACGTTTCACGATTTCGCTGCTGCGCCGCCCGCCCTATGATTCGGCCGGCGTCCGCCTACGCAGGTAATAGGGGGCGGTGGCATGAAATCTCAGGCGAGAGTGGTGATTGTCGGCGGTGGCGTCATGGGCGTCTCATTGCTCTATCACCTGACCAAAAGCGGCTGGTCCGACGTGGCGCTGGTCGAGAAGAACGAACTTACGGCGGGCTCCACCTGGCATGCGGCCGGCCTCTGCACCCATTTCTCCCACAACCCGACCATCATGGAAATGCGCGCCACGTCGGTGCGCCTCTACCGAGACATACTGCCCGAGGAAACCGGGTTCGACACCGGGTTTCATCCGACCGGCGCCCTGCGGGTAACCCGGTCGGCGGACCGCATGGACGAATTCCGCCAGGTCCAGGG
>JAYZAP010000278.1:0-3553 GCA_036339655.1 Pseudomonadota bacterium
TCTGGTACCGAAGGCGCGGGTCATCTATAAAATCGCCGGCCTCTTCGAGGCACGCAAGCTTTTGCTGGTCGGTTATGTGCTCTATGAGTCGGCGGAGACCGTGCGCATCGTGTTCGAGCCCAAGTCGCGCACGGTCGAGCCGGAAACTCTCATGGAGTCTCTATTTCGCCTGACCGACCTGGAAACCCGTATTGGCCTAAACCTCAACGTCCTCGACGGCCAGGGCGTGCCGCGGGTGATGAGCCTGCGCCAGGCTCTTCAGGCATTCCTCGACCATCGCCACGTGGTTCTCATCCGGCGCAGCAACTTTAGGCTCGAAGCCATTGCAAATCGGCTGGAAGTTTTGGGTGGTTATCTGGTGGTGTTCCTCAATCTCGATGAGGTCATCCACATCGTGCGTGAGGAAGACGACCCGAAACAGGCGCTGATTGAGCGCTTCAGCCTGTCCGACGCCCAGGCCGAGGCAATTCTCAATATGCGCCTGCGGGCCCTGCGCAAGCTCGAGGAAATAACGCTCCGCGACGAAGCTGCCTCCCTCAAGGCCGAGAAAGCGGGTCTCGACGCCCTGCTAGCCGACGACAAAAAGCGCCGCGAATTTCTCATCGACGAGCTCAGGGACATCCGCGCCGCGTTTGGCGAAAAGACGCCCCTGGGCCGCCGGCGCACGGAAATCGGCGCTCCGCCCGATGAAATCGCCGTGCCCATGGGGGCCCTGGTCGAACGTGAGCCGATTACGGTGTTGTGCTCCCACAAGGGCTGGATTCGCGCCATCAAGGGCCATGGCACTGGCGCCGAGTCGAAATACAAAGAAGGCGACCGCGCGCAGTTCGTCATCACCGCCGAAACCACGGACAAGCTGGTGGTATTCGCCACCAACGGCCGGTTCTACACGTTGGGATGCGACAAGCTGCCGCGCGGACGGGGCTTCGGCGAGCCGCTGCGCCTGATGATTGACCTGGGCAACGACCAGGACATCGTCGCGGTGTTCGTCCACCAGGAAGGCCGCCGGCTTTTAATCGCGGCCAGCGATGGCCGCGGTTTCGTGGTCGGCGAGAACGACGTCATCGCCCAGAAACGCCAGGGCAAGCAGGTGCTGAACCTGGGCGCCGGCGCCGAAGCCACGGTTTGCGCCGTGGCCGATGGCGATACGGTCGCGGTGATTGGCGACAACCGCAAACTGCTGTTGTTCGGCCTCGATGACACTCCGGTCATGAGCCGGGGCAGGGGCGTCATCCTGCAGCGCTACCGCGACGGCGGCCTGGCCGATGTCAAGACCTTCAATCTCGCCGAGGGCCTGACTTGGCGCACGGGCGAACGTACCCGCACCCATGGCGAACTCGACGACTGGCTCGGCGCCCGCGGCCAAGTGGGACGGCTGCCGCCCTCAGGCTTTCCCCGCTCCAACCGGTTTTCGTAGAATGATGATTAATTTTGACACAGCCCCCGAGCCTCGAGACCCGGCGTCTCAAATTACAGCCTTTCAAGGACGATGATGTCGAAGGGCTGACCACGGTATTCGACGACCTCGAGGCCATGTGGGATGTTATCGCCATCCCCGGCATGCCCCAGGTTCCACGTGAGATCGCCGAGAAACGGGTGCGCGACAGCATCGCCGGCTGGCTCGACCACGATGCCGAATTCTGGGCGGTGGTGATCGGCGATGGCGATCTCGGTCCCGTTGGCGACATCATCGGCTACTGCGGGTTTGTCAATCCATCGGCCGGCGAAGCCAAGGTTGACCGGGACAAGAACGTCGCCCTGGAAGTGGGCTGGGGCATCCATCCGGCCTATCAGCGCCGGGGCCTAGCCAGGGACGCCATGGCGCCGATCCTCGATTGCGCCTTTAACCAGCGCGGTTGCGGCCGCCTGATCGCCATAACCGATCCCGAGAACCATGCCTCCCAGACGCTCCGCGCTACCTCGGATTCGAATTCGAGAGCGAGATCAACGCCTATGGCACGATCCAGGTCCGCTACGTATTGGACCGCGAGGTGAATTTAGAGCACCATCCAATTATATAGGGGCATTTGACCGCGTCCCCTTAATCTGTGGTTAGGCGCGCGCCGCATGGCGATGCCCGGCATCGGCACAGGTGCGGAACGCGGCCACGGGGTAAGGGAGCGCGGCCTTCGGTGGGGCATCTAAGCGTTTTGGCGGGCGTCTCGGCACTTGCCCGATGTGGCACATCGCACGACGCGCCGCTCCTACCCAAAACACTCATATGCCTCCATCAAACGACCCTATATAATCGGATGATGCTCTAGCCGGCATCTAAGTCCATGACGCGCCAGCCGGTGGGGCCGAATGCCTCGATGGGGCGAAACCGCGTCTTGTAGGCCATCTTGCGGCAATCGGCGATCCAATAGCCGAGATAGAGATAGGGCAGGCCAAGCGCCCGTGCCCGCTCGATGTGCCACAGCACGATATAGGTGCCGGCGCTGCGCTGGGGCTGGGTTGGATCGAAAAACTTGTAGACCCCGGACAGGCCGTCGCTCAGGCGGTCGGTCAGGGAGGCGCCGAAGAATCGCCCATCGCCGTCGCGAAACTCCACCAGGGTGGTGTCAATCGGGGTGTCTTCGACCATCGAGCGGTAATCGCTGAGGTTCATAGTCGCCATGCCACCATCGCCGTGACGCCATTGCTGGTAGCGGGCGAACACCGCGAACTGCTCGGCGGTGCCGCGGGCCGGCGTCTCAACGGCGGTAAGATCACCGTTGCGCCGCCACACGCGCTTCAGCGACCGGCTTAACTCGAAATCAGCGACCGGCACGCGAACCGGAATGCAGGCCTGACAGCCGATACAGGCCGGCTTGTAGGCGAGGTCGTGACTGCGGCGAAAACCGGCGCGGCTGAGTTCTTCGTGCAGGTCGTGGGGGGCGGCGCCGGCAAGCTCGGTGACGATCTTGCTTTCGAGACGGTTTGGCAGATAGGGGCAGGGCTGCGGCAGGGTGCCGAAAAAGAACTGCAGATCGCCGCTCAGGGGTTTCGTCATGGCCGCGACAATAGGGCGGTGGGCCGATTCTGGCTAGGGTTCGAGAATTTCGATGCGCTTCGGGGCGATGATGGTCACGGTGCCGCAGAGATAGTCGTGGAAGGTGCGGCCACGCCCGTTGAACAAGGCCACCAACAGAATCAGCCAGCTTGTCAGGATGATCGAGCCGTAGAACACCGCGGTCAGTAGCCCGGCCTGAAGATAATCCGGCCGGTCGCCCTCGATGCGGTGGACCTCGATACCGAACAGCCGCATGCACGGCGTTGCCGAGTCGGGGCCGCCAACGAACACGGTGTGGTAGGTGAAAGGTATGATGGGGAGCAGGACGAAGAGTGGCGCAAGTAGGCCGAAACTGAGGATTTTGAGCACCACGAGCGTTGACACCGCCAATCCACTTAACCATTGCGATAATCAGGAAATCGACGAGATAGGCGGCTACACGCCGCATGGTAATACCGTCGAAGAACTCCGGATTGGCGACCGGGTCGAACGGGTCGCCGAGCCGATCATTGCCACTGGGGACAATGTTTCGGGTCGTGGAGTTAGACACCTGGCAAGCCT
>JAYZAP010000279.1:0-3745 GCA_036339655.1 Pseudomonadota bacterium
GCCCACGTCGAACGACACTCGGGTGCGGGTCGACGGCTTCTCGAAAATCATCGCCAGGGTCTTGCCGGCCATCGGCGCATCGTCCGTGCCGGCCTTAAAGGCGGCCTTGGTGGTCAGTGCCCGGTCGAGGATTTGGCGGAGCGCCGGGCCGTCGAGTTCATCGACGTCGAGAAAATGGCGCGGCCCAGTCATGACATCACCAGTCATGACACAAGGCCGGCGAAAGTGGTGTCGAAGATGGCCATTGCCTCGTCGATGTGGCGGTTCTCGACAATCAACGGCGGCAATACCCGGACCACGTTCTCGGCGGCGGGTACCGTGAGCATGCCGTTGTCGGCCAGGGTGCCCACTACAGCGGCAGCCTCGGCGGCCTCGCCGCGAATCCTGATACCCAGCATCAGGCCGAGGCCGCGCACACCTTCTACCACACCGTCATACTTGTTCGCCAGTTCGACAAGGCGCTGGCGCAACACCGCACCCTTGGCCTGAACGTTATCGAGAAACCCGTCGGCCAACATGATATCGAGCACCCCGTTGGCCACGGCCATGGCCAGGGGATTGCCGCCGAAGGTCGAGCCATGGGTGCCCGGCCCCATGCAGGCGGCGGCACGCTCGGTGGCGAGGCAGGCGGCAACCGGGAAGCCGCCGCCGAGCGCCTTGGCGATGGCCATGATGTCCGGCGTCACTCCAGCCCACTCGTAAGCGAACAGCTTGCCGGTGCGGCCCATGCCACACTGAATCTCGTCGAAGAACAGCAGCAGGCCGAACTCGTCGGCGGTCGCCCGCAAAGCGCGCAAATAATCCGGGTCCATGGGCCGGATCCCACCCTCGCCCTGAACCGGCTCAACCAGAATGGCGGCGGTCTCGGGACCGATGGCGTCGCGCAGCAGATTGAGATTGCCGAACGGCACCTGGTCGAAGCCGTCGACGATGGGGTCGAACCCGGCCAGGTGCTTCTCTTGGCCGCCGGCGGCGATGGTCGCCATGGTGCGGCCGTGGAAGGCGCCTTCCGCCGTGATGATGCGGTAGCGCTCCGGGTTGCCGGCGTCGTCGTGAAACTTGCGCACCATCTTGAAGCCGCACTCCATGGCCTCGGCGCCGGAGTTGTTGAACAGCATGGTGTCGGCGAAGCTGTTGGCCACCAGGCGCTCGGCGAGGCGCTGCTGGTGTGGCATCTGGAACAGGTTCGAGGTGTGCCACAACTGACCCGCCTGCTCGGTTAGTATCTTCACCAGATGGGGGTGGCAGTGACCCAAGCCGTTGACCGCGATGCCCGACGAGAAGTCGAGAAATCGCCGGCCGTCAGTGGCGTGGAGATAAATCCCCTCGCCGCGCTCGAACCCGAACTCGGTGCGCGCATATGTCGGCATAATCGGCGTAATCACGGCAAAATCTCCCCCTCGAAAAGCGCCATCGGCGCGAAGGGCGCAGAATATGGGTCGCCCGTCGCGCGGTGTCAACGCGAACCCATGGGCCTTCGTGCCCAGACCAACTAATTCACCTTTCGCTATAGATGGGCTGTGGCTCGATCAACCTTTCCCATTCACCGTACCAGGTCCAACATAGAGACTAGTAAGTACATTGGGGGCATGCCACGATTGGCGAGATTGTAACGATTGGTACGATTGTCATGACGGATGCAACCGCGACATCGCCCACATCCACGACACCCCTAGACGCGATCATCGTCGGCGCCGGGTTCTCGGGCATGTACATGCTTCATCGCCTGCGCGGGCTGGGACTCGCCTCGACGGTCATCGAGGCGGCCGCCGGGGTCGGCGGAACTTGGTACTGGAACCGATATCCGGGGGCGCGCTGCGACATCGGGAGTGTCGTCTATTCCTATTCGTTCTCCGCGGAGCTCGAGCAGGACTGGACCTGGTCGGCGCGTTACGCCACCCAGCCCGAAATCCTGCTCTACGCCGAACACGTTGCCGACAGGTTCGATCTGCGCCGAGACATCCGGTTCGAGACCCGCGTGACCGAGGCCGTCTTCGACGAGGCGGCAAACCTGTGGACCCTGACAACGGACCGCGGCAATTGCTTTACGGCCCGCTATTGCATCATGGCGACGGGCTGCCTGTCGGCCCCCAGGAGGCCCGATTTCAAGGGCTTGGACAGCTTCGGGGGCGACTGGTACCACACCGGCTACTGGCCCCATGAAGGGGTCGATTTCAGCGGCAAGCGGGTCGGCATCATCGGTACCGGCTCTTCCGCCATACAGGCCATCCCGATCATCGCCGAGCAGGCGTCTCACCTGACCGTGTTCCAGCGCACGGCGAATTTCAGCATCCCCGCTTGGGACGGCCCGATCAACGAGGAAACCACCCGCGAGCACAAGACGCACTATAAGGACATCCGCAAAACGGCGCGCTGGTCGAATGACGGAGACATCCTTTCGGTCCACGAAAAGTCGGCGCTCGACGTCTCGCCGGAAGAGCGCGAGAGCGAGTTCGAGCGGCGCTGGAACGACGGCGCCTTCAACTTCCAATCCACCTTCCCCGATCTACTTACCAACCAGCAGGCCAACGACTACGCCGCCGAATTCATCCGCGAGAAGATTCGCGGACGTGTCAACGACCCCGCCGTCGCCGAGCTGTTGTCCCCCAAGAACCATCCGTTCGGCACCAAGCGCCTCTGCGCCGACACCGACTACTACGAGACCTACAACCGCGAGAACGTCACCCTGGTCGACGTCAGCAACACGCCGATCGAGGAGATCACACCCGAGGGCCTGCGGACCGGCGAGACGGCCTATGCGTTCGACGCCCTGGTATTCGCCACCGGCTTCGACGCCATGACCGGCGCCCTGACCGACATCGACATCGTCGGCCGCGGCGGCTTTTCGCTTCGCGAGAAGTGGACCGACGGTCCGCGCACTTACCTCGGCCTCGCCCTGGCCGGTTTCCCCAACCTCGTCGCCATCACCGGACCGGGCCGCCCGTCGGTGCTGAGCAACATGTTGGTCTCGATCGAGCAGCACGTCGACTGGGTCGTTGACCTCATCGCCTACCTAGGCGAGCGCCAGTTGCAGACCGTCGAGCCGACCGTCGCGGCCGAGGACGGGTGGGTCGAGCACGTGCGCGAGGTCGGCGACTCGACCCTCTTTCCCCTGGCCAATTCGTGGTACATGGGGGCCAACATCCCCGGCAAGTCGCGGGTCTTTACGCCCTATGTCGGCGGGGTCGGGACCTACCGCAAGGAATGCGATGAGGTCGTGGCCAAGGCCTACGAGGGTTTCACCATAGGCGCTTGAGGCGCTGTTAGACGAAAACTCTCGGGTCAACAAAAGCCGCAGTCGGTAGATTTCAAGCCGCTCTAGATCGGTCCGACACGAGTGTCTGAATCACCTACTGATCCTGAACGAGCGGCATCCGCTTCACGTGCTGGTCGAATACGTGGCGTACTTCATACGTGAGCTTCGACGTGGACGGCATGGACCCGGTCTATGCACCAGGCACCGGCACACCCAAGGTCGGCGTCTTTAATACCTTCGAGACCATGCGAATGCTGCGGGGACTGCGTGACTTGAACATCGTGGCCGGTGACCTGGTGGAGGTCTCGCCGCCTTGGGATCCCTCCGGAACAACCGGGCTCAACGGGTCTCAGGTGATGTTCGAGATCATGTGCCTGGTAGCGGAGAACGTCGGGAGCGGGGAGCAAACCTGAGCAACGCGAGGTTGGGGATACGCGCAGTTCTCTTCCTTTCGCCGCTGCGTCTACTTGTCTACTTAGAAGAAGACAT
>JAYZAP010000280.1:0-6189 GCA_036339655.1 Pseudomonadota bacterium
TGGAATTGGTCGTGGGCGTAGGGTCAAACATACAGGACAAACTCTTAAGAACCGGCCATGGAATTTTCGTCAGAGGGGATTTTCGAAATATTCAAAAGACTAGCCGGGTCGAATCCGCCACGGCAGCGCGGAGATGAAACATTCGCACGACGATTTACAAGCACCATTTGGTAACTATCCCAGCTTCGCAACTCACTCACCGAACAAATCTCATCACGCCATCGCTTCGAACAGTCGCTCCGAAGATCTGCGTTTTGCGACCCTCAATGGTGTCTCGTGCTTGTTTTCAGCATGATAAGAATGGAGTCCCCGTCGCTCTCACCCGCCCCGATTCGCTAACCTACATTAAGAAATCGCATACGGCGACGAATTGCACAACCAAAATCAGTAAACTTGCTGTTGATCGTGCCCTGAAATATCCAGAATTCTTCGTAATCGAGGGATTTTGTTGCAGAATCAAAGAAATACCATACGGTGGGGCGCTCACGATACGTTGCAGTTTGTAATGTTTGGGCAGCTTTGTCTTGTATCAGCCCTCCGTTACTTGCCGCTGGCGCAGAATCTTCTCGACCAACGCCAGATCGATGGGACTGTCGACATCGATGGCTGCCTCGGCGAAGGGCATGATGATCGCGGCGGCCGTCACATCCAACCGTCGCGAGGCCGCCGTCATGGCCGCGTCCAGGGTCATGCCGCCGACTATGAAGCGCGCGGCGGCGGCCGGGCCAAAGGCTCTGAACAACCGCCAGGGATGTTTGCGGTGGGCCTCGAGGCGGCGCCAGAACTCAACCGCGCGGGCCGCCCCGGGCGTCATCACGGCGAACAAATTGCATCCCGTGTAGCGCTCACCGCGAAACGGCAGGAAGGTGCGCCGGGCGCCGGGATAGTCGGCCAGCACCGTCGAGGCTGGCGCCAGGGCGACGGCGATGTCGGCCCCCGCGGCCCGCGCCTGGCCACAGAAATGATCGATCATGGCGGGGCTCAGCAGCGGGTGATCGGCGGTCGCCACCAGCACCGGCCAGGGGTCGGGGAGGGTATCGAGGGCCGCCAGCACGCTGGCGCAAGGCGTGGCCGCGCTGGGCACCGTGGTGACATCGTCATGGGTTGTCGGCTCATCGCCGATCACCTGGGAATTCTCGATGCTGACGACGACGCGGCCCACGGCGGGGCTTTGGTCGAGCGTGCCTAGGACCCGTCCCAGCATGGTCTCGCCGGCCACCGGGATGAGGCATTTGTGGCTCACATTAAGGGCGTCGGCTAGGGGGTCGCCGGCCTTCCGGCGGCCGGCCAGGACCAGCACGGTGAATGACCGGTCCGGGTTCACGCCAGCGCTTTTTCGTAGACCCGGTAGGTCTTGTAGGGCCGCGCGCCGACCGCTTCCAACAACCGCCGCATGGGCCGGTTGGTCTCCAGCACCCAGGACATTTCAGCGCGCTCGAAGCCCTCGGCCATGAGCCGGCAGTGGACCGAATCGATGACCGCGAAGACCAGGGCGGCGCCTTGCCAGCGGCCGTGAAACTTCCGGCGCACGCCCATGAGCGGCACCCGCACGGACTTCATTCTGCCAACCTTGAGCCGCCACAACAGCTTGGCCCAGCCGAATGGTAGCAGGGCGCCGCCGAGATCGGCGATCGCCTCGTTGAGATTGGGCAGGCTTACCGCCATGGCCGCCGGCTCGCCGCCGACCTCGGCGATGCACACCAGGTTGGACCGAATCAGCGGCCTGAGTTCCGCCGCCAGATGGGCGACCTCGGCGGCGGTAAACGGCACGAACCCCCAGTTGTTCGACCAGGCGTCGTTGAAGATATCGAGAATGATCCCAAGGTCGTGATCGTAGCGGCGCTTATTGAGGGGACGAAGCGTCACATCGCCGGCCTGGCGAAGCCGCGCGATCAGCGCCTTGGGGCCATCGGGCATGACCTGGTGGGACTCATAAAGATAGGCCAGCATATCCATGGCCTTGCCGTAGCCCTCGGCTTCGACGCGTCGGCCGTAGTAGGGCGACGCGTGGCCCATCATCATCGATGGCGGGGTATCGAAGCCGGCGACCAGCAACCCGGATTCATCGTTGATCGACAGGCTGAAGGGCCCCCGGACGCGGCTCATGCCGAGTTTTCGGAGCCAGCCCTCGGCGGCGCTGAACAAGCCGTGGAATACGGCGCCGTCATCGGCACCCTCGAGAAAGCCGAAGTGGCCGGTGGCGTCGCCGTAGCGCTCAAGATAGGTGCGGTCGATCTGGGCGCTGATGCGCCCGACCGGCTGGTCACTTGGCCGGTCGCCACGGTAGGCCAGCCAATAGCGCGCCTCGCCATGGTCGAACCACGGGTTCTTGCGCGGATTGAGATGGTCGCGCCGCTCCATGACCAGCGGCGGCACCCAGTGAGGATCGTTGTGGTGGAGGTCGAAGGGCAGGCGGATGAAGCGCGCCATGGCGCCCTGGTCGGCCACTGCCTCGATGCGGATTGCACCGTCCTCAGATGTTCTCAACGATGTCCCCGGCACTCAGGTTTTCGACCCAGGGGTAGCGTTGCCGCTCGGCGCCGGCGTAGCCGAGGTTGGACACTGTGTCGCTGCGGACCATGGCGGAGGCGTTGCCATAGAAGGTTCCGAGTACCTGGTCGACGGCGAAACTGGTGATGCCGAAATTGCCCTTTTCACTATGGAAATGGTGCAACAGATGGAGCTTCTTGATTCGCCGCAGAAAGCCCCACCTGGGGGTATAGACGAGGTGCTGGATACAGTGGCAGTACTCGTAGAAACAGGTTACCGCCATACCGGTGCCAAAGGCGGCGGCGGCGCCCGCCGGCCCGGCCAGCAGCCAACCCACCGGCAGGGTGACCACGGTGATGGTCGGCAGGGTGGTGTAGAGCGCGCCGAACAGCACGCCGAGGTCGTTGGGGTCCTGGTGATGGTCGTAGTGGATGCGCTTCCACACTGCCGCCGTGGCCGCCCATTTATAGAGATAGCGGCCATGGAGCACGTAGCGATGAAGCAGATACCAGATCACCGGATAGACCACCACGGTCGCCGCCATGGCGGTGGCCACAGCCATGGGACGGTCGGTTCCCAGGGCGACCATCAGCCCGGTGGCGACCACGGCCAGGACGGCGTAGGCCTGGATCGCCGGATAGGCAGCGTAGGCCCTGACCAGATCGCCCAGGGTCATCTTGTCGAGATAATGCTTGCGGCCGTCCCACAGCCCGCTTCGGATCAACACGCCTGCCTCCAAACTCGCGCCGGCCTCGCGCGGATCATTGTCGGCGCGACAATACCTTTTTGCGGACATTGGACGCAAGAGCGCCCGGCTTGTGCGCGGCGGGTTCCTTGGAGTAAACAGGGCTGGCCGACAGAATGGTTGATTCATGACCCAACACAGCCCGCCGGACGTCGCCACGCCGGCCACCGGCGCCATCTCGGTAGTGCGCCGCTGGTTCGACGACGGCGTCTTCCGCCGCATCTTCCGCAACACCGGCACCCTGCTCGGCGGCAAGGCGGTGAGCGCCGTGCTCGCCCTGGCTAGTCTGGCGGTGACCGCGAGGGGTCTCGGGCCCGAGCTGTTCGGCATGCTGGTGCTGATTCACACCTACGCCAAACTGATCGGTGGACTGACCAAGTTCCAGTCGTGGCAGGCAGTTATCCGCTATGGCGCAGCAGCCCTGGAGCGCGGCGCTCCGGGCGAGGTCCAGGGGCTGATTAAATTCACCGCCTTGCTCGATCTCGCCAGTGCCCTGGTCGGCGTGGTCCTGGCCGTGGCCCTGGCGCCGGTGGTCGGGTCGTGGTTCGGCCTCGGCGACGACATCGTGAGTCTGGCCATGGCCTACAGCGTGCTGATCCTGTTTACCGCCAAGGCGACGCCGGTCGGCATCCTGCGGCTGTTCGACCGCTTCAAACTGATCGCGATGCAGACCACGTTCTCGCCGGCGGTCAGTCTGATCGGCGCCGTCATGGCCTGGGCTTCGGGTGGCGGTCTCGAGGCCTTTCTCGTAGTCTGGTTCGTGGCCGGCGCGGTCGACGGCATCAGCCTCGGCCTGCTCGGCTGGCGCGAGGCCGGGCATCAGGGCCTGCTGCGCGGCATGACTTGGTCCCTGGCTGGTCTTGCCGCCCCCCACAACGGAATATGGAAGTTCGTCTGGAGCGCCAATATCTACACCTCGCTCAACGCCGCCTCGAGCCATCTGGTGACCCTCGGCGTCGGTTGGTTGCTCGGCCCCAGCGCTGCCGGCCTGTTCAAGATTGCCAGCCAATTCGCCAGCGTGCTGGTGGTGCCGGCGACCCTGTTACGCCGGGCGATCTATCCCGAACTCGCCAAATTGACCGCATCCGGGGGCGCTCGCGCGGTGCGCAAGATCATGGCCCGCGCCGGCGCCGTAGCTGGCAGCGTCGCGGTGGTTGCCGTCGTGGTTCTCGCCGCCATCGGCGGGCCGTTGATCAGCCTGACGGTGGGCGACGCATATCTCGGCGCCTACGGGGTGCTGGTGGTGCTCGCCGTGGCCACGGCGGTATCGATTTTTGGTGTCGCCCTCGACCCGGTTTTCTTCGCCCTGGGCCGGCCGGACGTTATGCTGCGGGTCAGCGTCATCATCGCGGCGCTCAATCTGGTGCTGGTGTTGTTGTTCGCAGCAGAGTGGGGGCTCATGGGAGTCGGCTGGGCGTCGCTGGTCAGCACGTTGGTCGGCGTCTCGGTCCTTGCCATGCTGGCCTTGGCCCGCCTGGCCAAGCGAGTACAGAGCGAAGCCGAAGCGGCGATCACGGAAAACCAGGGGGGTTAATGGGGTGGCAAATTCGATAAAGACGGTAATCCTGGCCGGCGGCCTGGGCTCGCGGCTGTCGGAAGAAACCGACGTCAAGCCTAAGCCCATGGTCGAAATCGGTGGCCGGCCCATCCTCTGGCACATTCTCAAGTCCTACGGCCACCATGGCCTCACGGATTTCACCATCTGCCTCGGCTACAAGGGCTACGTCATCAAGGAGTACTTTGCCAACTACGTCCTCCACAACGCCGACGTCACCGTCGACCTGACGGCCAACGCCATCGCCTAGCACGGCGGCCAGGCCGAGCCCTGGCGGGTTACCCTGGTGAATACCGGCGACGACACCAAGACCGGCGGGCGGCTAAAGCGGGTGGCCGGCCACATCGGTGACGATGACCTGTTCTGCATGACCTACGGCGACGGCGTCGCCGACATCAACATCGCGAAGCTCATCGACTTTCACCGCGGCCACGGGCTGCTCGCCACCATGACCGTGGTCCAGCCACCGGGGCGGTTCGGCGCCACCGTGCTCGACGGCGACCGGGTCACCGCCTTCGCCGAGAAGCCGCGCGGCGACGGCGGCGAGATCAACGGCGGCTACTTCGTGCTGTCGCCCAAGGTGTTCGACTACATCGACGGCGACCGCAGCACCTGGGAAGACGACCCCCTGGAGCGTCTCGCCGCCGAAGGCCAGCTGGCCGCCTACCGCCACGGCGGCTTTTGGCTGCCCATGGATACGCTACGCGACAAGACCGTCCTGGAAGGCCTGTGGGACAGCGGCCAGGCGCCCTGGAAAATCTGGCCGTGACGCCTGAGTTCTGGCGCGGCCGGCGGGTGCTGCTGACCGGCCACACCGGGTTCAAGGGGGCCTGGCTGGCGCTGTGGCTGGAACGGCTCGGCGCCGATGTCGGTGCCGTGGCCCTGGCGCCCGACACCGAGCCCAGCTTGTTCGAGGCGCTATCGCCGTGGCCCCGGCTGGATGGCCACCTGGGTGACCTGCGCGACCCGGCCGTGGCCCTTGAGGCAGTTGCCAAGGCGCGGCCCGAAATCGTCTTTCACCTGGCCGCCCAGGCCCTGGTGCGGCGCTCCCATGCCCAGCCGGTGGCGACCTTCGAGACCAACGTGACCGGCACGGTCAACCTGCTCGAAGCGCTGCGCACCGCGCCCACGGTGAAGGCCGTTGTCGTGGTGACCAGCGACAAGGTCTATGCCAACCATGGTCGCGGCGGCGCCTTCAGCGAAGACGACCCCCTGGGCGGCGCCGACCCCTACAGCGCCTCCAAGGCGTGCCAGGACCTGGCCGCCGCCGCTTACCACAAAAGCTTCCTCGCGGCCCGTGGCGTTGGGGTCGGACGGGCCCGCGCCGGCCCCGGCATCGGCGGTGGCGACGGGGCCGCCGACCGGCGGGTTCCCGACTGCGGGTGGGGCAGGGCTGCCG
>JAYZAP010000281.1:0-3678 GCA_036339655.1 Pseudomonadota bacterium
AGGCCTCGGGCAGGGCCTTGGGCTGACTGACGAAGATGGCGAAGGTCGGCGGCCGGGCCTTGACTTGGGTGATGTAGCGCAGCTTGATTCGCCGGCCCTGGGCCATGGGCGGCGGATGGGCCTCGACCACCCCGTCGAACCAGCGGTTGAGCTTGCCCGTTGGAATCCGCTGGTTCCACAGCATGTGGATCCTGAACACCGCCGGCATCAGCTTGTCGACCCCGTCGCCGCGCAACGCCGACAGGGTGACCACTGGAACGCCCTTGATTTGAGGCAATGAGTCTTCGAGTCGATGGACGAATTCGTCGCGGGCGGCGCGTAGATCGCCAATGAGGTCCCACTTGTTGACCGCAATAACCAGAGCGCGGCCCTCATCGGCCACCAGCTTGGCGATAATCAGGTCCTGGCGTTCGAGGGCCATCTCGGCGTCGACCATGAGGACCACCACCTCGGCCATGCGGATAACCCGCAAGCTGTCGTCGACCGACAATTTCTCAAGCCGTTGGACGACCTTGGCGCGGCGCCGCATTCCCGCCGTGTCCACCAGATTGACCGCCCGGCCCTTGTAGTTCCAGGCCACGGCGATGGCGTCGCGGGTAATGCCGGGCTCGGGCCCAGTGATGGTGCGCTCTTCGCCGACCAGACGGTTGAGCAGGGTCGACTTGCCGGCGTTGGGGCGCCCGACGATGGCAAGCTGCAGGGGCTTGTCAGGATCGTCCTCACTGTCCGCGGCGTCGTCACCTCCGGGCTCGAAGGGCGCCAACGCGTCGTAGAGTTCGCTCAACCCGTCGCCGTGCTCCGCCGATAAGGCCAGGGGCTCGCCCATGCCCAGGGCGTGGGCCTCATAGAAACCGGCATCGCCGGCATGGCCCTCGCACTTGTTGACGATCAGCACTACCGCGCCGCCGTAACGCCGCAATTGCTGGGCGAAATGCTTGTCGTCGGGGGTAATGCCAGCCCGCCCGTCGACCACCAGCAGGGTGACGTCGGCGGACGCCGCAGCCAGGGCGGTTTGCGCCTGTATGCGCTGGTCGAGACTGCCGGGCGCCGATTCCATGAGCCCGGCGGTATCGATCACCTTGAAACGCAAGGGCCCCAACGCGCCCTCGCCCTCGCGCCGATCACGGGTAACGCCGGGCAGGTCGTCGACCAGGGCATGGCGACCGCCGACGAAACGATTGAACAGCGTCGACTTGCCGACGTTGGGCCGGCCGACGATCGCCACGGTGAAAGTCATGGATCGATAATCCGCTAGCGCAGGGCGGCCAACTCGCCGTCGTTGGTAAGGACATAGACCATGCCATTGGCGGCGATAGGCGGCAGTTCCACGTCACCGGGCAGGGCGACGCGCCCCAGGAAACGCCCGGTGTACGGCGAAATCGAGAGGGCGTCGCCACTGGACCCGACGACTATCAGGCGGTCACTCACCAGCAGCGGGCCACTCCAGAATATTAGCTCCTCGCGGTCTTCCGGATCGACGTAGCGCGGCAGGGAACGAACCCAGCGGATGCGCCCATCGATGCGCGACAGACACAGCAGCGCACCATCGGACGACAAGACGTAGATAAAATCGCCGGCGATCCACGGCGTCTGGACACTGGCGATGTCCTGCTCCCATAGTCGCTCACCACTTTGCAGAGCGATGGCCACCATGCGCCCGGCATGGCTTACCGCATAGACCAGTTCGTCATCGATAACCGGGTGTCCGTTGATGTCACCGAGAGACGCGAGCGGCCCAAACTGACCGCCGAACGATAGGCTGTCGGACCAGATCTGGCGGCCATTCTCAACCCGCAGGGCAAAAATCTCGCCCGACGAGAACGCCGACACCACCAGACCACCGGAGACCGCCGGACTCGCTGCCTGAAGCAACTGGGCTATTTCAGCGACACCGCTGTGGGTCCACAGGGCGCTGCCGTCACTGCCGTCGAGGGCATGAAGCTGATTGTCGTAGGAGACCACGAAGATGCGGCCATTGCTGTAGGTCGGCGCCGCGCGGATCGGCGCACCGACCCGGACACGCCAATACTCACCGCTTGTCACCGGGTCCAGGGCGATGACTTCGCCGGCCCCGGTGGTGACAAACAGCACACCGTCGCCATAGGCGATGCCGCCGCCGAAGGCGTCGTCTTCTTCGTCCTCGGGAATCACATTGACACGCCACAGGCGCTCGCCGGTGTCGGCCCTGACCGCGGTCACCGTGCCGACCGTATCCAATGCGAACACCCGTCCACCGGCACTGATCGGCGGCGCCGGCATGCGGCGCTCCTCCGACACGCCCTGGCCGACGCCGGCCGTCCAGGCCCGGGCCAGCGGTCCGGTCGCTTCGATGTGGTGCATGGCGTGATGGGCGAACCCGCCCGACTGCGGCCAATCGCCGTTGAGCCGTGGCCGCGGCAAACGAACCGCGAGATCGGCGATATCCGGATTGGCGGTGGGCGCGGCATCGAGTTCGAGAATCGAAATCCGCTCTCCCGGCAGGGGCGGCTTTTCCGGATCGCCAAACCAGTCCGGCAGGATGTCACAGGCGCCAAGCGTCAGCGCCGCGGCCAGGGCATGAACGGTGGCTCGCCTCAACCGCCGTCACCCGAGGACGATCCGAGGATGGCGAGCAGTCCGGCGGCCCGTGAACGAGCCGCCTGGGGCGACACCGGGTCTTCAACAATGTCCGTGAACATCTGGCGCGCGGCCCCAGTCTCTCCAGCGCGGAAGGCGATCAGGCCAACCAGTTCCCGGGCGCTTGACCGCCACGGCGAATCGGCGCCCATGAGCGGCGTCAGCCGCCTCTCGAGCTCATCCCGCGAACCATGGTCCATCAACTGATAGGCCGCCATCAGCGACGCCAACGGGGCTATGGCGGTTTCAACGACACTATCGGCGGCACGCTGGTCGAGCACGGCACCCGCGGCCGTCTTGTCGCCGGCGGCGGCAAGCGCCTCGGCCTCGCGCAGCCGGGCCAGGGAACCGTAGCCGTTGCCGGCGCTGTCGGCCAGGACGGTGAATTGTCGCGCAGCAACCTCCGCCTGCCCCTCGGCCAGCGACCGGCTGGCCGCCGCGAACTGTTCGCTCTCGGCCTGATGCTGACTTAGCCGGTGTTCCTTCCAGCCGACACCGCCGACGACCGCCAGAACAACGGCGACCACCGCGGCGATTGCGTAATAGCCATAGGCCTGCCACAGCTTGAGCCACTGATCGCGGCGTACATCTTCGTCGACTTCACGAAAAACGTCAGACACGGGAATTCTCCGGGGGGCTGGAAAAGCCAGCTACAATATCGCGTGGCGGCGGCGATAGCAAACCTCGGCGCGGCCTGATAATGTCCCTAGCCATCGCGCCATTTGATCGAGCAGCCGATGCTCGCAATCTGGTCGGCCGGGCCTTTGCCCGTCGCGGCAACACCGACCATGGCCTCGAACAGGTCGCGCCGGGCGTTGGGCGCCGCGTGGTCCCGCGACTCATCCAGGCGACCCCTGTACTGTAGTTCGAGAGTGCTGTTAAAGCCGTAGAAATCGGGCGTGCATTGGGCATCGCAGGCGCGAGCCACGGCCTGGCTCTCGTCGTAGAGATAGGGAAACAAAAACTCGTTGTCGCGGGCGGCAATTGCCATGTTGTCGAACGAGTCGGCCGGATAGGTCTCGACATCGTTGGCGCTGATGGCGACGCTGGCGACACCAAGGT
>JAYZAP010000282.1:0-3013 GCA_036339655.1 Pseudomonadota bacterium
CCCACTGGCCCCAGTCCATTTCGACCAAGCGGGGTTCGCCCGCCGCCCGGGTGAGACCCATGAGCCGCGCGGTCTCGCAGCACCGCGCCAGAGGGCTAGACATCCAGGCGAATTCGGCGAGGTCGGACGGAACCCGCCAACCGGCGGCGACGGCCCGGCCTTGGGTGCTGAGCGGGACGTCGCGGGTCCCTTGCATACGGCCTTGGGCGTTGTAGTCGGTCGGCGCGTGGCGGATCAGGGCGAGACGAATCATGACGCGGCCACGGCCATTGCCACAGTGAGGGCGTGATTGAGTGTCGCCGCCGCCTGGTCGAGCCCGTGGTGGGCCGCCACCGAATCCCGCGCCGCACGGCCGAGGGCGTGGCGCAAACCGGGGTCGTGGAGCAACCGGGCCACTGCCCGGCCAAAGCCGGCGACATCGCCGTCCCTGGTCAGTAGGCCGGTTTTACCGTTGTCGACCACGTCGCTCACGCCGCGAACCCGCCCGGCGACCACCGGCAGTCCCGCCGCCTGGGCCTCAAGCAGGGCCATGCCGTAGGCTTCGTTGACCGCCGGCCAGACCATCAAATCGGCGGCGCCGTAGAACGCCGGCAGGGCGTCCTGGGGGCGCTCGCCGGCGTAGACCACGCGGCCCTCGCCAAGGCCGCCGAGTGCCGCTTCCACGGCGCTCCGCGCCGGGCCATCGCCGACCACCAGCAACTGCCATCGCTGGTCCCCCAGGGCGACCAAGGCCGCGCCCAGGCGCTGGTAGGACTCGAGCTTGTCGCCGGGCCGCATCATGGCCACGGTCAAGAGCCATGGTATGGACTCATCGAGGCCCAACGGGCCGGCCAAGCGGCCACGGTGTTCATCGCGAGCGGCGTGGGCGGCGCCAGAGGGCGCCGGCTCGAGAAATGGGGCGAGCGCGATTAATCGTTCGCTGTCGTCCATGAGCGGGCATAGCCCAGCTCGGTCATCGCCGGTCAGGGTCAGGATGGCGCCGGCACGGCCGATGGCCGCCGCCACTGCCGCGTGACCCTCGGCCCAGGGGCCGTCCGCCTGTTTCGCCGCGAACGACGCCTCGGCAACCACATAGGGGATCGCTAGGGCCTGGCTGACCGCCGGTCCGAGCCAGTCGGGCGCCTTGTGGTAGAGATGGTAGGTGAACCACGTCCTGGGCCGTTGTACTGCCGGCAGGGCGCGAAAACGGTTGACCAGGGCCTCGGCCTCGGTCGCGCCGGCGGCGCGGATGCGGGCTTGGCAGGTGCTGTTGCCGCGGCCCTCATAGCCGCGCAGGCGCGAGGCCAGGGTGGCGTCATGGCCGGCGGCCCGGAGCGCCGCCAGCAACAGACCGGCCATGCGACGGTCGCCGGACGGCACCGGGTGGTCGGGCGCCTTGAGTGGGGCGTAGAAGGCAATCTCCATGACCGTATCTTAGACTGTCAAATCAGGCCGTCAGGCCGAATTTAACCGCCAGGCGATTGATGCCCCGGTCCATGACGAAGTCGCGCCGTACCCGCGCCTCGCCGGCCTGGCCGAGACGGGTGCGCCGGGCCGGGTCGGTGATCAATTCGGCCAGGGCCGTGGACAGTCCCCGACGGTCGCCGCCATCGATCAGGTGGCCGGTTTCGTCGTGGTCGATCAGTTCCAGTATACCCGAGACCCGGGTCGACAGCACGCAAAGGCTCTGGGACATAGCCTCCATGAGCACGTTTGGCAGGCCATCGCGGTCGCCGTTCCGGGCAATGCGCGACGGCAGCACGAAAAGATCGGCGGCGCGGTAGGCGGCCAACACCACGTCATGGGGCTGGGCGCCGCGCCAGTCGACGCGGTCGTCGAGGCCGGCGGCGCGGGCCTGTTCGGCCAGGGCCTGGCGCCTTTCGCCGCCGCCGATATGAACCAGACGCCAGTGTAATTCATTAGGCAGAGCCGCGAGGGCCGCCAGCAGGTCGTCGAAACCTTTTTTCTCGACCGCCCGGCCAACCGCCAGGATGACGACCGGCCGGCCGCCGTCGCCGCCGTCGCGGGGCTGGTTGTCGCGCTGGCGATCAGTTACCGGAAAGCGTGCCACATCGAGGCCGTGATAGACCAGCTCGACCCGGTCCGCCGGCGCCAGGGTGGCCAGGTGGTCAAGGCTGGCCGCGGCGCAGGTCACGGCCCAGGCGCAGGACGCCAGCTTTTCGCGCTTTTCCCATGCCGGCGAGGTCCAGATGTCCTTGGCGTGGGCCGAACAACTCCACGGCAGGCCGGTCATCAGCGCGGCGTAGCGGGCTACCGACGACGGGGTATGGAGAAAATGGGCGTGAAGGTGAACAACTGCCGGGTCGATTTCGGCGGCCAGGACCACGGCCTGGCCGAACCGCCGTACCCGGTTGGCGCTGGGGTCGCGCTGCAGGTCGTCGAGCCAGACCCGGCGGGCGGCGTCATAGCCGGCCATGCGCCGAGCCTGCCGCCAGCCCCGCCACAGGCGCAGCGGCTGGCGCCACAGATACTCGGGCAGATAGCTCACCGGCGCCGTGATGGCGTCGTGGATGGGGTGGCGGTAAGGGTCGGTGGGATGGCGCAGGGAAACGATGGCGATGGTCAGGCCGGACTGCTCCAGGGCATGAATTTCCTGGGCGATAAAGGTCTCGGAAAGCCGCGGATAGCCCTTGAGAATGAAGGCGACCGTGCCGCGCACCGGCAGTCGTCTACCCCCCGGTCTGGCGCGCCAGTGTGGTCCCGCTATCGCGCTGGCGACCGTCGAGACGGCGCCCGACCAACTGGTTGACCGTGGCAATGCCGTCGAGCAGGCCCGGCACCACCACATAGGACGGCGGATTGCGGTGCGGCAGCTCACGCAAGGCCTCGGCCATGATCTCGGGATTGCGGCCGTTGTCATCGAGCAGCATGGCGGTCAGACCATGGTTACGGGCTTGCGTGGCGCGGATCAACTGCTCCATGCGGGGCACCTCGCGGGGCACGATCAACGCCGGTCTGTCGAACGACAGGATTTCGCAGAAGGTGTTGTAGCCGCCCATGGCGACGATCCCGG
>JAYZAP010000283.1:0-3629 GCA_036339655.1 Pseudomonadota bacterium
GGAAATCGGCATCATGAAAATCGAGGCGGTGGGTAACTACGCCATCCGCATCACCTTCGACGACCTCCACGATACCGGCATCTTCACCTGGCAGTACCTCTATGAGCTAGGCGCCAACCAGGCCGAGGTCTGGCAGAGCTATCTCGACACCCTCGAGGCCCAGGGCCTAAGCCGCGACCCGGACGTGCCCGCCACCCGGCACTAGATTCCGCGCTGCGACTCGGCTGCTGTCCAAGTTTCCCTATCACTCCCGTGCCCCAGTCTAGCGTAGGGCAGCCTCCTTGGTGAGCCAGTCGCGGAAAGCGGTGACCTTGGGCTCGGCGGCCCTGTCCTTCGGGTAGACCAGGTAGACCGCCAGCTTGGTCGTCAGGTGCAGGGTGAAGGGCTGCACCAGATGGCCCTGGGCCATGTCATCGGCGACCAGCACGGTTCTACCCAGGGCCACGCCCTGGCCTTCTTCCGCCGCCTGCAGGCTCATGGTTTGTTCGCCGGCAATAAATGGCGGAAAATCGGTTTAGATAGTGAAATTCTACATCATGTCGAGAAGCGAGACGTCATGGGAAATCAAATTAATTCTAATGTATTCTCCCACTCGATTCAGTCCTCGGGCGTGGTTGCCCGTTGCCTGCGGAGCCTGGCCGACATGGCCGAGCGCCATCACCGTGAGAAGGCCTAGCGCCACGAGGTCGCCCACCTGACCGATACCCTGAAACACGACATCATCATTGTGGATACGCCGAGCCCGTGCCGCGATTCCCTGCCCGTGGCTATGAACAGCCGCTTTCAGCTCAGTCTTTTAGAGCGGCTTGCCGCGAGCGAGCCTTGGCAGGTCGCCGACCGTGCCCATGGCGTGGTGCATGAACAGGCGCTTGAGCGGCGGCAGTTGGTTGACCGCCGCCAGACCGAGATCGCGGGCCAGGCGCAACGGGGCGATGTCGTTCGAAAACAGCCGGTTGAGGATGTCGGTCACCGCCAATAGTAGGGTGGTGTCGACCCGCCGCCAGCGGCCGTAGCGGGCCAGCACGTCGGCGCCGCCGATGTCGAGCCCCAGGCGGTGGGCGTCGACCAATACTTCCGACAGCGCCGCCACGTCGCGCAGGCCCAGGTTCAGCCCCTGGCCGGCGATGGGGTGCATGACGTGGGCGGCATCGCCGACCAGGGCCAGGCGAGTGTCGCTGTAGCGCGCCGCGTGGGACAGGGCCAGGGGATAGCTCCAGCGCGGGCCGTTAACCTGGAGTAGCCCGAGAAAACCGCCGAACCGCCCGGCCATCTCGGCGTGAAAACCGCTGTCGTCGAGAGCCATGATCGCCGGAGCCAAATCAGACCGCTCGGTCCATACCAGCGACGAGCGATTGCCCGACAGCGGCAGAATGGCGAATGGCCCGGCGCTCAGGAAGCGCTCGTGGGCGATGCCGCGGTGGGGCCGCTCATGGGCCACGGTGCAGACGATGCCAGTCTGATCGTAGGTCCAGGCGGTGACCGGAATGCCGGCCTCGCGGCGCACCGCCGATTGGTGGCCGTCGGCGGCGATAACCAGGCTCGCGCGGACATATCTGCCATCATCGAGTTCAGCCTCGGCGCCGGCCTCGGTGCGGGTGAGCTGACGCAGGCTGGTGGGGGCGACCAATTGAAGCCGCTCGACACCATCAGCGGCGGCGGACATGGCCTGACGGAAGTGTCGGTTTTCGATCATGTAGCCCAATGGGTCATCGCCCAGGTCGCGGTGGTCATAGTGGAGAAACAGCGGCGAGTCGCCGTCAGAAACGCGGATTTCACGAATTGGCTCGGCGTCGCGCGCCATACCCGACCAAACGCCGATGCCGTCCAGCGTCAGCTTTGTGCCATGGGCAATGGCCGAGGCCCGGCCGTCGAACCCGGCATCAAGATGGCACGCCGGGTCGGCCCGGTCGACCACCGCCACCGCCATACCGGCGCCGGCCAGGGCGCAGCCCAAGGTCAGGCCGATCATGCCGCCGCCGACGATGAGGACTTCGGCCTCGATTATCTCCGAACTCGCCATGGCCCAAGGATCGCGCCCCGGCGGCTGGTTGTCCAGCGTTACGGCCGACGGGCGTAGACGCTGACGCTAGCGACCTTGCCGGTGGCCGCCGTGGCGGCGCGCTCGACGACATGGTCGGGGACGCCCTCGCCGCCCTGCTCGTCGCGGTACATGGCGGAGATCTGGCCCGACTCATAGCTGAGGCGGGCGCGCACTTCGACGTCGACCAAGCCGGCCTCGCGGAGGCCCCCCAGATAAGCCGCCTCGCTGATGGCGCCGGCGACGCAGGCGGAATAGAGCGCCTTGTCGGCCCGCACCCAGGCGGGCAGGTCCTCGACCACGATGTCGGAGACCAACATGCGGCCGCCGGGTTTGAGCACCCGGGCGATTTCGGCGAACACCGCCCGCTTGTCCGGCGACAGGTTGATGACGCAATTGGAGATCACCCAGTCCACCGAGCTATCGTCGACCGGCATTTGCTCGATCAATCCCTCGCGGATTTCCGTGTTGGCGAGGCCGGCTTCGACGATGTTGGCGCGGGCCCGCTCGATCATGTCGCCGGTCATGTCGACACCAATGACCCGGCCCTCGGGCCCGACCTTGTGGCCGGCCATGATGACGTCGATACCGGCGCCCGATCCGAGGTCGACCACCACATCGCCCGGCCGCACGCCGCTGAACGCCACCGGATTACCGCAACCGAACGAGTTGGCCACCGCGTCGTCGGGCAGGGCATTGGTGTCGGTGGCCGTGTAGCCGTTGAGCTCGGCGGCGCTGGTGTCGGCGTCGCAGCCGCCGCTCGGCCCGCAGCACGAGTTGCGTGACAGCGCCCTGGCGTAGAAGCCGGCGACATCGTCGTGGATCTGATCATGGTCTTTGCTGGTTTCACTCATGGTGTTCTCCTATGTCTTGCCGCGCCCTGGCGGGCAGCAGGCGTCAATGGCGCCGGCAATGGCGCGAAAGGTGTCGGCCAGGCTCTCGTAGCGCACCGTGTAGCGGACTTCCTTGCCGTGGCGCGTGGCCCCGAGCACGCCGGCTGCCTTAAGCAAGGCCAGGTGGCGCGAGACCACCGAGAGGTCGACCGGCAGGCCGCGGGCGATGTCGCCTACGGTGCGCGGGCCACCGCCCTGGGCCAGGTCGGCAAGGATGGTGAGGCGGGTCGAATCACACAGCGCCTTGAACAGGCGGGCCTCCAGCACCTGGTCGATGCCGGCACAGCATGCGTCCCGGTTCGAGGTCAGGGGATCGGCGTGTTTGTTCATTTGCGTTATTTTGCAAATATAGAGTCACAATTTGCATGATCAAGAGAGCCATACAAAATATTGTGGTGGCCGGTAGGAGCGGGATCCTGGCCCGCCCCAACAGCTCGTTGACCGCCGCGCTCAGGCGGCGCCCGCGTCGAGGACGGATGTCAGGTGGTCGCCATCCGATGCCGCCGAACCGATGCCGCCTGTTCCCGTTAAAGCCATGGTCATTGCCCGCGGTCAGCGGCCCCGGTAGTCTTGGTCCATGACCGATTCGTGGCATCAAATGACCGCCCTGGCCCTGGGCGACGGTATCGCCGGGGGCGCCATCGACCCGGTGGCCCTGACCGAGCATTTCCTCGAGCGCATAGCCAGGGGCGACGGCG
>JAYZAP010000284.1:0-4348 GCA_036339655.1 Pseudomonadota bacterium
TTGTCGATCAGGCGGCGCTCACCGAGGTACTTACCGCGGGCGCCATCGCCGGCGCTGGCCTCGATGTTTTCGACCCGGAGCCTGTCGCGGCAGACGATCCGCTGCTCAAACTCCATAACGTGGTGCTGTCGGCCCACGGCATGAACTGGACCGACCAGCTCATGGCCGGCTTCGGCGAGACCAACGTCAACGCTGTACTGGCGGTCATGCACGGCCGGGCGCCGCGCTCGGTGGTCAACCGCGAGGTTCTCGACTCGCCACTATGGCTGGCCAAGGCCGCCGCCCTGCGCGAGCGTTTCGGTGACGACTGAAGGAACTGCCGCTATCCGCAGGCGGTCACGTCGGTCGCCGCCAAGTCAGCGTCCTTGAACAGCAACGGCTCGCCGCGCGTCTTGGCCAGGGCATAGGCGAAGCAGTCACCGAAGTTGAGGCCGGCGCGATGCCGGCCCTTGCCGAAGTGGCGGTAGGCGCGGCGGGCGATCTCGGCCTGATCGGCGTCAACCGGGACAATCTCAAGCGCAGCGCGGTGGACGAAGAGGTCGAACTCCCGGCCCGCGTTCTCGCCAAGCCGTGCCTCAATCACCACGGACGCCTCGACGAAGTTCGCTGCCGACAGCAGGCGCACCGGGTCGGCCTCGATCATTTTGTTGAAGGCGCGCCGCTCAGGCTCGTCGAGCAGAATTGCAAGAATGGCCGAACTGTCGATGACCACTATTGGGGGAGGCCATTCTTGCCGTAGCCGAGAATGTCGTCGGCGCTTCGGTCATCGACCACGGGTAGTCGGGCGCATCGTTCGGCGATCTCGTCCAAGTCGTCGGCGAGGCACCGGCCACGATGTCTCATTCGAACCCGAGCCAGCCGTTCCTCGATGGCGGTCCGCACCGCGTCGGTTATGGATTCGCCGGTCTTGTCCGCGAGCTCCCGGGCAAGCCGGTCAGCCTCTGAATCCTTGATGCTCAATACCACGGTAGGCGCCTAGGTGGAAATTTGGATGCTTAGGTACCTAGTATATATTTTCCTGAGCCTTTTGCAAGCTGACATGGGGATTTTGGCTTGTACGCCGGCTCGCGAGCAGGCGTGCCTACCCTTCATCGAACGGCAGTTCGGTAATTTCCTGGCACATCTTGATGACGCCGCTGTGGTATTCCATATCGGCTGCGGATTCGTTTTCCAGGACGCTGAAGAACGCCACCGAGACACCGCTCTCCGGGTCGGCCAGCATGTACTGACCGCCGTAGCCGCCATGGCCAACCCATTGGCCGTTGGTCTGCAGGTGGCGGCCATAGCTCATCCAGTCACGCGGCGCCGGCATGGCCGGACCGGGGTTGTGGCGGGCCTCGTCGATGAAGGCCCGGCTGCCGATGGCCTAGCCATGGATGCCGCTACCGCCACGGGCGAAAATTTGGCCGTAGCGGGCCAGATCCCGGGCGGTCAGGGAAGCGCCGCCGTTGAGCACCGGCACGCCGTCGCGGTCGGTCGACATGTATAAAGAGTTTTCAAGCCCGGCGGCTTCGACGATGTCGATGAGATGGTCGCGTAGCGGCCGACCGCTGACCCGTTCCACGACCCACTCCAGCACGTCGCTGTTGGATGACTTGTAGAGCGCGCCGCCGCTGTGGTTGACGATGTCGTCGCTGTCGATGGCGCAAATGAATTCGCGGGCGCTGAACTCATCCTGGCCGGGGCCGGGAAGGCGCCAGCCCATGGCGACCTCCTGATCGAACACGCTGGCCGCTGGATCGCCGTAGTCCTCGCTGTAGTCGTTGGCGACGTTCATGTCCATGACGTCGCGGAGCGTCGCCCCGGCGTAGCCCGAGCCGATTTCCGGCAGGTGGTCGGCGACCGTGTCGGCGAGGTCGAGGCGGCCGTCCTCGACCAGCCGGCCGACCATCAGGTTGAGCGTCGTCTTGGTGATCGACTGGATGCTGTGGGGACAATCGGGGCCGAAGTCGGCGGCGTAGGCCTCGAACAGCAGACGGTCATGGCGCAGCACCGCCATTCCCGAGAAGCAATCGAGCCCGGTGAAGCGGCGGAGCGCCGGCAGCTCGGCGATGCGCAGGTCGATATCGCGGTGCAGCGTCATGACGTCGCGCGACCGCAACACCAGGCCATAGCGGGTGATGCGGTGCAGGTTGTGCCAGCCCCAGCGCCGATGTTCGGCGGTGTTCCACTTGGGCCGCCCGCCGGGGCCGATCACCAGGTCGGGATTGGGTGTGGTGGCGATGGCGTTTGACGTCATGATTGGCCCCCTTTGAGTTGTCTATTGCCGCCAAGCGTGGTTCAGTTTCGCCGCGACGTTACACCGGAGAATTGCCTATGTCTAAAAACGGCCTCGATTACTTGCTCGACCCGGCCAGCGTCGCCGTGATCGGCGCCTCGGAAGATCTGGGAAAATTCGGCGGCCGGGCCTTTCACAATCTCATCGAAGGCGGCTACCAAGGCCGCATCGTTCCGATTAACAAGGCGCGCGACAGCCTGCGGGGGATAGAGGCCTTTCCGACTATCGTCGACGCGCCGGGGGAGATCGACGTGGCCGTCCTGGCGGTGCCGTCGCAATTCGTTGACGGCGTGGTCGGTGAGTGCGCCGCCGCCGGGGTCAAGGCCTGCGTCCTGATCTCGTCCAACTTCGCCGAGGCCGGACCCGAGGGCCTGGCCCGCCAGAACGCCCTGGTCGAGACCGCCCGGGCCGCCGGCATGCGTCTGCTTGGACCCAACTGCCTGGGCCTGGCGGTGCCGCGCCGGGGCCTCGCCCTGTCGCCCACGGTGGTTTTCACTCTTGGCGGCGGTCTGACCCCTGGCGGTATCGCCCTGGTCAGCCAGTCCGGCGCCCTGATGACCCAGATGTACGCCGCCGCGCTTGATACCGGCGCCGGGTTCAGCGCCTGCGTCTCGGTGGGCAATCAGGCCGATCTCGAACTGGTCGATGTCCTGGATCATTACATCGAAGATCTGGAAAGCCGGGTGATTGCCTGCTACATCGAGGGCCTCAAGACCCCGGCGCGTTTCGTTGCCGCCCTGGCGCGGGCACGGCAGGCGGGCAAGCCGGTGCTGATCACCAAGGCCGGGCGCTCGCCCTCGGGGGCCCGGGCGGTGACCTCGCACACCGCCAGCATCGCCGGCGAGTTCGCCGCCTTCGCCGCCGCCGCCACGCGGCACGGTGCAGTGCTGTTTCAAGAGGTCGAGGACATGATCCGCGTCGCCGATGTGATCGCCCGCTGCGCGCGTGCGCGCGGCACGCGCTACGCCGTGGTCTCGGGTTCGGGGGGCGGCGCCGTGCTCGCCACCGACAAGCTGGCGGCGACCGACTTCGTGGCGGCGGTGTTGACCGACGACTCCGTGGCGATTCTGGCGGACAGCTATGCCGAGCCCCACCGCCGATTGCCCATCGACTTGGGCGCCAGCCAGAAGGGCTACGGCCCGGCCCGCTCGGCCCTGGCCGCGGGGGTGGTCGCCGGCGACGCCAATGTGGACTGCATTATCCTGGCCATGACGCCGCAGCCGTTCATCGGCGAAACCGTGGACGCTTTTGTCAGCGCCGCCAAGGCCGCCGGCAAGCCGCTGCTGGTGTCGGCCCAGGCGGGTCTGGTGCGGGGCGAAATGGCCCCGGTTCTGGCCCGCCATGACTATCCGTCCCTGCCCAATATCGACGCCGCCATCCGTTGCCTTGAAACCTTTCGTGGCCTGGCGGCGCCGGTCCCGGACGCTGTCGCCGTCGAGCCCATGGATATTCCCGATGGTCTGCCGGCATCGGGTCAACTCAGCGAGATTGACGCCAAGGCGCTGTTGCGCGCGGCCGGCGTCCCGACCACCGGCGATCTGTTCGCGGCGACCAGGGACGAGGCGATTGCGGCGGCCGGCCGCCTCGGCTATCCGGTGGTGCTCAAGGCGCAAAGCCCGACCCTGGTCCACAAGAGCGATGCCGGCGGTGTTCAGCTTGGTCTGGCCGACGACGAGGCGGTCGGGGCGGCCTGGGGCGACATCGCGGCGTCCCTGGCGCGCCATGGCTACGATGATATGGCCGGCTGCGTGGTCGCCGAAATGGCCAGCGGCGTCGCCGAAATGATTGTTGGCGCGCGATTCGACCCGGCGTTCGGGCCACTAATCGTCATTGGCTTCGGCGGCGTATTGGTCGAGGTCGTCGAGGACGTCCAGGTCGCTCTGGCACCGATTTCGCCGGACCATGCTCTCACCATGATGCGACGACTCAAGCTGTGGCCGTTGCTCGATGGCGTCCGGGGCCGGCCGGCGGCGGATGTGACCGCCGCCGCCGAGGCCGCCAGCCGGGTCAGCCATCTCGCCGCCGGCCTCGGCGGACGCCTGGTCGAACTCGACGTCAATCCGCTGATCG
>JAYZAP010000285.1:0-3849 GCA_036339655.1 Pseudomonadota bacterium
CGCCGACGGGGTCCGGAGCACGGTGCGAGACTGTCTCGCCCTGCCGTTCAGCGGCGAGACTTTCGACGACCATTTCCTCATCACCGATGTGGTCATGAAGAGCGATTTCCCCACGGAACGGCGGTTCTGGTTCGACCCGCCGTTTCACGATGGCAATTCGGCCCTGTTGCACAAGCAGCCCGACGATGTCTGGCGCATCGACCTGCAGCTCGGCCGCTATGTCAACCGCGAGGCCGAGCTTGACGAGGCCGCCATCATGCCCCGGCTCCGCGCCATGCTCGGGCCGGACGCGGAATTCTCCATCGACTGGAGCAGCCTCTACACCTTCCAGTGCCGCCGGCTTGAGCGCTTCCGCCATGGCCGGGTGCTGTTTATTGGCGACGCCGCCCACATCGTCTCGCCGTTCGGCGCCAGGGGCGGCAACGGTGGCATCCAGGATATCGACAATCTAGGTTGGAAGCTGACCGCCGTGCTCGACGGCGCCTCACCCCATAGCCTGCTCGACAGCTACGACGCCGAACGCGTCCCGGCGGCCGACGAGAACATCCTCAATTCGACCCGGGCGACCGACTTCATCGCCCCGAAGACAGACGCCATGCGGCTGTTCCGCCAGGCCGTTCTCGACCTCTCCCGCGACCATCCTTTCGCCCGCGGCTTCGTCAACAGCGGCCGGCTGTCCCTGCCTCATGCCTATGGCGAGTCGTCGCTCAGCACACCCGACGAGGATGACTTCACCGGTGCCATGACTCCCGGCGCGCCGGCAGTTGATGCACCGCTTGGCGAAGACTGGTTACTGGAGCGCACGCTGGGCGGCTTCACCCTGCTATGCTTCGGCGAACCGGGCGACGACATACGGTGCTTGCCAGTCACGGTGGAAACCGTCGACCATGGCGACGCCATGATTAACCAGCGTTATGACAGCCGTCCCGGCACGGCCTACCTGCTGCGGCCCGACCAGCATGTGGCCGCCCGCTGGCGGAAACCTCATGCGGTTGCCATCCAGCGGGCCATGGACCGGGCTCTGGGCAAAGGGCCGTCATGACCCTCGACTCCGCGCCCCGCCTGACCAACCCCGACGATGTCTTCGAAGCGCTCATGGAAGCCCAGGCGGACCTGAGCGACGACCAGGCCGAATTGTTCCGCGCCAAACTTATCCTGCTGCTGGCCAACCAGCTGGGCGACGACGAGGCTGTCAAAGACGCCATCGCGGCGGCCCGCGACGGCCTCGATGGGAAATAGGGAACGCGAGCCATGACGGTCATCGGCGTCCACACCCACATGCTGTCGCTGGATTGGCTCGAGCCGTTGGGCATTCACGGCGGGTCTAACTACCAAGTCAAGGCGATCATGTCGACCAGCCGCCGATGGTTTTCCGGCTTGCGATGGTCGCTCATAAGGCGAGACGCCTTCCTGTCTGTCCTCGCCTCCACAAGCTACAGCGTCCCGCCAAGCAAGGCTAGAGCAGCGGGTAGGAGCCGTCCTCGTCGTGGGTCTCGCCGCCGACCAGTGGCGGCGTGAAAACGCAGATCACGCGTAGGGGGGTGATGGCGTTGAGCCGGTGCCGGTCGTGTTTGTCGAGCACATAGATGGTGCCGGGCGCCAAGTCATGGACCTCACCGGTAGCCATGTTCTCGACCGTGCCCTCGCCTTCGATGACCAAATTGGCCTCGATGTGGTTTTTGTAATGCAGAATCTTGTTGCCGCCGGGGCCGACGGTGATGTCGGAGACCGTGAACCCAACGCCGTCTTCGCGCAGCAGGTAACGCAGCACGTGGGAATTGCCGCCTGACAATATGGTGTCGCCCTTGCCGCCAACAACGTCCTGCCTCGTCTTCACTATCATGATGGGTCCTCCTCGGGTCAAATGATCATCGACCCTAGCGCATCCGTTGACCTTGGGCGAGACACCCCGCATGCTGGGCGCCGCGCGGACGCCATTGGGAAGTGTGGAACAAAATGAGCGGTTTGATCGAAACCTATCGCGGGCTGGTCTATCCCTGGCAATGCGACCACCAGGGCCATCTCAACACCAAAGAATATGTCGGCTGCTTCGACGCCGCGTTCTGGCACCACCTGACGGCCATGGGCTTCACCCGGGCCTATCTCGACAGCGTCAACCGGGGCTTCGCCGACGTCAAGGACACCCTGGAGTACAAGGCCGAGGTCCCGGTCAGCGCCCGCATCATCGTCCAGAGCGGCCTGCTGCGGGTCGGCACGACGTCGATTACCGCGCTCCACACCATGCGCGACGTGGAGACTGGCGAGGTCTCGGCGACCTCGGAAAAAATCACCGTCTACTTCGACCTGGAGGCCCGCGCCTCGGCCCCCCTGCCCGACGATATGCGCGGCCATATGTCCAGCTTCATCGTCGCCAGCGAGGATTGACGTCCAGCGCGCACGATTCCCATTGCGCCCAGCGTAAGCCGGTGGTTTTGTAGCCCGCCCGAGACCGCTTCCACTCACCGCGAGACATCGTTTTGCCAACGCTTTTGGGTATCGACACCGGCGGCACCTATACGGACGCCGCCCTCTTCGACACCGACAAGGGTGTCATCCGCGCCGCCAAGTCGCTGACCACCAAGCATGACCTGGCTATCGGCGTGCGCGGCGCCGTGGACGGTGTATTGGGCGACGGTGTGCTCGGCGACGAGAATCTCGACATCCGCCTGGTCTCCCTGTCGACGACGCTCGCAACCAACGCCATCGTCGAAGGCCAGGGCAGCCCTGTCTGCCTGTTGATGATTGGCCACGGCCCCGAGGCCCTCGACCGGGCCGACCTGCGCAAGGCACTCGACGGCGACCCGGTGGCCTTCATCGACGGCGGCCATTCGCCGTCCGGCGACGAGCAGATGGCGCTGGACCTGGACGCCGCCCGAGCGGCCATCGCGGACCACGTCGACAATGTCGACGCCTTCGCCGTGGCCGGCTACTTCGCGGTGCGTAACCCGGCCCACGAGCAGGCGGTGCGCGACCTGATCTTTGAGTTGACCGGCAAGCCGGTAAGCTGCGGCCATGACCTGTCGTGGCGCCTCGACGCGCCGCGCCGGGCCCTCACCGCGGTGCTCAACGCCCGGCTCATTCCGGTCATCCAGCAGCTCATCCACGCGGTCCACGGCATCCTCGCCGAGAAGTCCATTACCGCCCCGCTCATGGTGGTCAAGGGCGATGGCTCCCTGGTCGCCGAGGACACCGCCCTGGCGCGGCCGGTGGAGACCATCCTGTCGGGCCCGGCGGCCAGCGTTGTCGGCGCCCATCACCTGGCCGGCGAGGACGACGTCTTCGTGGTTGACATGGGCGGCACCACCACGGACATCGCCCTGCTCAAGGGCGGTGGGCCGGTACTCAACGTGGAAGGTGCCACGGTCGGCGGCTGGCGCACCATGGTCGAAGCGGTGGCGGCCTACACGGTCGGTCTCGGCGGCGACAGCGAAGTCTGGTTCGACAACGGCCCGGCCCTGGCCATCGGCCCCCAGCGGGTGGTCCCCATCAGCCTGCTGGCCCATGAGCATTCCGGTATAGTCGACCGTCTCCATGCCCAGGCGGCGCGCCAGCCGGGCCACGCCCACGACGGCTGTTTCGCCCTGCGCCTGCGCAACCTGGACGGCGGTCGGGCCAGCCTGAGCGCCTCCGAAACGCGGCTTTGGGAGGCCATGGCCGACGGCCCCATCGCCCTCGAAAAACTGTTCGTCAGCGACCATCCGGAACGCTCGCTCAAGCGCCTGGTCAAGCTCGGCCTGGTGGTCACCGCCGGTTTCACACCGAGCGACGCGGCCCATGTGCTGGGCCATCATGACGCCTGGTCGGTCGAGGCCGCGCGCCTCGGCGCCACCCTGTGGGCGCGCCGCGCCG
>JAYZAP010000286.1:0-5433 GCA_036339655.1 Pseudomonadota bacterium
CTGGCGGTGTTGGCGCCGGTGATCATGCGCATGTTCCGGGGCTTCGGCAAGGTTCGTCCGTCGCCAGGGCAGTCATCCGACGTGGAAACCGAGTATCTCAAAATGGTGCTCGACCACGACAGCGGCGAGATGACCGGCACCGTGCTCAAGGGCGATTTCGCCAGCCGCGATCTCGACGGCCTGGGTCTCGACCAACTGCTCGATTTGTTCGAGACCTGCCTCGCTGCCGACGAAAAGTCGGCCCAGGTTCTCGAGGCCTATCTCGACCGCAGCCGCCATACGGAGTGGCGCGACGCCATGGACAGCCGCCAGGGCGGTGGCAACCGTGGCGCGCCCATGACCGCCGAAGAAGCGCGCGATATTCTTGGCGTCGGCGCCGATGCGGGCGACGACAAAATCAAGGAGGCGCACCGGGAGTTGATGAAGCAGAACCATCCCGACCACGGCGGCTCGACCTATCTTGCGGCCAAAATCAATCAGGCCAAGGATTTGTTGCTGGGTACGTGAGGGCCCGGGGGTGGTATACAGTCGATTCGCGAGCTCCAATTCCATCGGAACAAAAAGATCAGCGATGGCGCAATCAATCAAGAAAGCGGTGTTTCCCGTCGGTGGCCTCGGCACCCGGTTTCTGCCGGCGACCAAGGCCATGCCAAAGGAAATGCTGACCGTGGTCGACAAGCCGCTGATCCATTATGCGGTCGAGGAAGCCCAGGCTGCCGGCATCGAGGAGTTCATCTTCGTCACCGGCCGCGGCAAGTCGGCCATCGAAGACCATTTCAATTATTCCCACGAGTTGTACGAGGCCCTGAAGTCACGGGGCAAGACTGTCGAGCTCGAGGCCATCAGCGCCGGCATGCCGGGACCGGGCCAGATCGGCTATACCCGTCAGCCCGAGCCCCTGGGTCTCGGCCACGCGGTGTGGTGCGCCCGCAACATGGTCGGCAACGAGCCCTTCGCCGTGTTGCTGGCCGACGACCTGGTGCTTGGCGAGACGCCGTGCCTCAAGCAGATGACCGACGCCTGGGTCAGGACCGGCGGCAACATGGTCGCGGTCATGGAAGTCGACCGTGAGCATACCGACCGCTACGGCGTGCTCGACGTGGTGTCCGACGACGGCATCCGGGTCGAGGCCAAAGGGCTGGTCGAAAAACCCGCGCCCGACGATGCGCCGTCGACCGTGGCGGTGATCGGCCGCTACATCCTGGTGCCCGAGGTGTTCGACCATTTGGCGCGGGGCGAGCGTGGCGCCGGCGGCGAAATTCAGTTGACCGACGCCATCGCAGCCATGATCGGCAAGGCGCCGTTCCATGGCATGCGCTTCGAGGGTGACCGGTTTGATTGTGGCACCCGCGCCGGGTTCATCCAGGCCAATGTCGCCTTTGCTCTGACCCGCGACGATCTGCGCGACGACATCGCCACGTTCATTCGCGGCTATTGCTGACGTAGGAGAGACTCGCCATGCGGATCGCAATGGTTGGCGCCGGTTATGTGGGCCTGGTAACCGGCGCCTGTTTTTCCGAGTTCGGCGTCGAAGTCACCTGTATCGATAGCGATGAGCGCAAGATCGAGCGACTGCGGCGCGTCGAAATCCCGATCTATGAGCCCGGTCTCGAAGACTTGGTGCGGAGCAACGTGGAGGCCGGCAGGCTCGACTTCGCCACCGAGATCACGCCGGCGGTGGCGGGCGCCGACGCGGTGTTCATCGCCGTCGGCACTCCGGCCCGCCGCGGCGACGGTCACGCCGATCTGAGTTATGTCTACGACGCGGCGCGTGACATCGCCAAGGCGCTCGACGGCTATACGGTGGTGGTCACCAAGTCGACGGTGCCGGTGGGAACCGGGCGCGAGGTCGCCCGCATTATCCGCGAGGTCCGGCCCGACGCCGCGTTCGATGTCTGCTCGAACCCGGAATTTCTCCGCGAAGGCTCGGCGATCAACGACTTCATGCGGCCCGACCGGGTGGTGGTCGGTGCCGATTCCGACCGGGCGCGGGAAGTCATGCGCCTGCTGTACCGGGCGCTGTTTCTCATGGAGACGCCGGTGCTGTTCACCACCCTGGAGACCGCCGAGCTGGTCAAATATGCCTGCAACAGTTTCCTCGCCACCAAGATTACCTTCATCAATGCCATGGCCGATCTCTGCGAGAAGGTTGGCGCCGATGTTCACGACGTGGCGCTGGGTATCGGCCTCGACGGGCGCATCGGCCGTAAATTCCTTCATCCCGGCCCTGGTTTCGGTGGCAGCTGTTTTCCTAAGGACACCATCGCCCTGGCGCGCACGGCGCGGGAGTACGGCGCGCCCCAGACCATCGTCGAGACGGTAATCGAGGTCAACGAGGCGCGCAAACGATCGATGGTCGATAAGATTGTCGGTGCTTGCGGCGGCACGGTCGAGGGCAAGGTCATCGCCGTGCTCGGCGTTACTTTCAAGCCCAACACAGACGATATGCGTGACGCTCCTAGCCTGGTTATCCTGCCGGCCCTGGCCGAGGCTGGGGCGACCATCCGGGCGTTCGATCCCGCCGGCATGGACGAGGCCAAGGGCGTGATCGACGGTATTGATTGGCGCGACGATGCCTACGACACCTTGGACGGCGCCCATGCCCTGGTCATCCTGACCGAGTGGAACGAGTTTCGCGCGCTCGCCCTGGACCGGGTCAAATCGCTCATGGCCGAGCCAGTGATGGTTGACCTGCGCAACATCTACGACCCGTCGACTATGGCCGACGCCGGGTTCAGCTACGTCTGCGTCGGGCGCGGCACTGAACCCAACAACGCCTGAGACCGTCATGGCCAGCCATGTTTTCGAACCGACGGTGCTGCGTGAATACGACATTCGCGGGGTGGTCGGCGCGAGCCTGACGACGGCTGACGCCCACGCCATCGGCCGCGCCTTTGGCACCCGCGTGCGAGGCGAGGGTGGCGGCCGTGTCTGCGTCGGCTATGACGGGCGGCTGTCGTCGCTGGACTTCGAATTAGCCCTGGTCGACGGCCTCACCAAAGCCGGCACGGATGTCTCGCGCATCGGCCTCGGCCCGACGCCCATGCTTTACTATTCGGTCTATCACCAGGACGCCGATGGCGGCGTCATGATTACCGGGTCCCACAACCCACCGGACCAGAACGGCTTCAAGTTCATGCTCGGCAAGGCGCCGTTCTATGGCGATGACATCGCTGGGCTCGGGCGTATCGCCGCCGCCGGGGAATACGCCGAGGGTGAAGGGGTCGCCGCGGACGTCCCTCTATTCGAGGCCTATGTGGCGCGCATCGCCGGCGATTTCGTTCCCGGCCGCGACCTCAAGGTCGCCTGGGACGCGGGCAACGGCGCCGCCGGCGCAGCCATGGCGGCGCTCGCCGCCCGTTTGCCGGGGACACACCTTTTGCTCAATGAGGCGATCGACGGCACCTTTCCGTCCCACCATCCCGACCCCACGGTGCCCGAGAACCTGGCGCAGCTCATTGACTTGGTGAACACCGAGCGCTGCGATTTCGGTATTGCCTTCGACGGTGATGGCGACCGCATCGGCGTGGTCGACGAGCGGGGCCGCATACTGTGGGGCGACCAGCTCATGGCGGTGTTCGCCGCCGAGGTGCTGGGCCGCAAGCCGGGCGCCACTATCGTCGCTGACGTCAAGGCCAGCCGGGTGCTGTTCAATCGCATCGCCGAGCTTGGCGGCGCGCCGCTCATGTGGCGCACCGGCCATTCCCTGGTCAAGGCCAAGATGGCCGAAACCGGCGCTCCCCTGGCCGGCGAGATGAGCGGTCATATCTTCTTCGCCGACAGCTACTACGGATTCGACGACGCGCTCTACGCTGCCGTGCGACTGTTGTCCATTATCGCCGCCTCGGACACCAGCCTGGGGGCCATGCGCGACGCCCTACCGGCCTTGATGAACACGCCCGAGCTGCGTTTTCCGTGCGACGATCTGCGAAAATTCGATGTCGTGGCTGAGGTCGCCAGTCGGCTGCGCGACGCCGGCGCCGATTTCGCCGATGTGGACGGGGTGCGGGTCAACACCGCCGATGGCTGGTGGCTGTTGCGCGCGTCCAACACCCAGGCGGTGCTGGTGGCGCGTTGCGAATCAACCAATGACGCCGGGCTCCAACGCCTCAAGGTCGACGTTGCCGCCCAACTCGAGGCCAGCGGTGTGACACCGCCCGATTTCTAACCTGATTTCAGACTCCCTGGGCTAAGCATCGCGCCCTCGAATCGGTCGCACAACCCACGGCCTCTGACTATATTCACAGGCAGTGATAATTTTGCCAATGGATACGTCCATGAACCAAGATATCGAGCAACGCGGCGACAGTGATCACCGATCCGAGAGCGAACGACGCAACGGCAGCCGGCGTGCCGCCAACCGCCCCGACGCCAAGGACCGCCGCGCCGGCAACAACCACCGAGGTGGCGATCGCCGCGACGTCGGGTAGGTCTTCTCCAGCCGACCCCCTGGGGTGGGCGATTGCTCGTTAAAGGATGGGGTTCGGGTGGATCTCCAGAACTATCGAGGCGGAATTTTCATTCCTCTGCGGAAAATTAATTTCATCTGGGGGATTGTGCGTTTGGTGGGGTGGCGCTAGATTGTCGTCATCATCGAAGCCTTGAAGGGGAGCGCGCCATGTGCGGCATCGCCGGCATTATGTATAAGCATTCGGACCATGGGCTGGAGACCGGCAAGGCGCTGATCGACATGCTCGACGGCTGCCAGCATCGTGGCCCGGATTCGACCGGCTATGCGCTGTACGGCGAAAGCCATGAGGGTCAGATCAAGCTGCGTTTCTATGTCGGCGAAGGCACCGCGGCCGAGGCCTCTATCGGGCGTATCAAGGAAGCCCTGGGCGAACATCAGGCGCGCATCGTCGAGGACGAATTCATCGGCGAGAACTACCGGGCGGTGGTCGACTTCACCGGCGATCTGCAGAAGTTCGCCTATGCCATGGAGCACGCCGCCAAGCTCATGTCGCTGGGTGAAAGCCTGGAAATTGTCAAGGACGTGGGCGGCGCCCATGAAGTGGACGAGCGCTATCACGTCCAGCAGTTCACCGGCACCCACGGCCTCGGCCATGTCAGACTAGCCACGGAGTCCGAGGTCAAGCCCGAGGCGGCCCACCCAGTCTGGGCCACCGGCTTCGCCGATATCGCCATCGTCCACAACGGCCAGATCACCAACTACTGGAAGATGCGCCGCCGTCTCGAGCAGCGCGATTTCGAGTTCACCACCGACAACGATTCCGAGCTCATCGCCATTTATCTGGCTGACAAGATGAGCCAGGGGATCGCTCTCAAGGACGCCCTGGAGACCTCCATCGACGATCTCGACGGGACATTTTCGTTCCTGGTCTCGACCAAGGACGAAATCGGCTACGCCAAGGACCGCCTGGCAGTCAAGCCGATGGTCATGTACGAGACCGACGACCTCGTCGCCGTCGCCTC
>JAYZAP010000287.1:0-10253 GCA_036339655.1 Pseudomonadota bacterium
CCTGGGAGACGCTGCCCGACGAGATGCGAGCCCGGCTCGGCGATGCCAAGGCGGTCAACTCGGCGGCCAAGTCCTATGGCGGGCATTCCGGCACCGAAGAAGTCAGGGATCACAGCGCCACACCGCTGACCTTCCAAACCGACCAGGACAATGAGACCGAGCATCCGGTGGCCCAGACCCATCCGGTGACCGGGCGCAAGGCGCTCTACGTCAACGACGCCTTCACGGCGCGCTTCGCCGGCGAGACCGAGGACGAAAGTCTGCCCCTGCTGCGCGAGCTGTGGCGCCACGCCATCACCCCGGAGTTCACCTGCCGCTTCCGCTGGCGCCCCGGCACCGTGGCCCTGTGGGACAACCGCTGCTGCATGCACTACGCCCACAATGACTACACTGGCTACCGCCGGGTCATGCACCGCGTCGTCATCGAGGGTGACCGGCCGGTTTAGCCGCGGCCGTTTTCCATCCAGGCGGCGGCTTCCGCATCGAGGGTTTTGTCCATGGCGGCGCGGTAGGCGGTCATATCATCGTCGTCGAGCACCTGGCGCCAGCGGCCGTTGGTGCCTTTGTTGAGAAAGGTCTTGCCGCCGCCCTTGAAGGATTTTCCGTGGCGGCCCATGAAGCTGCCGGCGTTGTTGCGCAGGGTATCGATGGAGACCGCGTGGGTCAGCGCCGGCCAGGCCGTCTCGGGCACCGCGATTTCGAGGAATTCGGCGATGCGGCGCATCTCGCCCTCGATGTCGCGCAGCAGGTCGTTGTAGTGGACGAACAGGATGTTCGGCAGGTGGCGGTAGGGCCACCAGGTCGCCAGATGATGGGGCGACGACCAGTAGGGGTAGCCGTCATGTTCCCAGGGGAAGGCACCGCGGCTGATCCACTCGCGCCAGAAGTCCCCGGGGTTGTCGGGGCAATCGGGATAGCGCCAGCCGACCACGTCGTCGAACGTGCGGAACGAGTCGAGCGCCTCGTCGGTGTAGTTGCGGTGGTGGTTCCATAGGGAAATGAACACGTCGCGCAGGTCGCGACTGACGTGGATGTATTTGATCTCGGGAAAAAACCGCAGGCCGTCGAGCGCCAGGTGCGACTTGAGAAAGCGGCGGTGCGTTTGGGCCTCGATCAGGTCATACATCTCTTCGACCGGCACCACCCGCATGTCGATCCAAGGCGACATTTCGAGGATCGCGCCGGGGATGTCGCGGCCCTGAAAAATCAGATTGCCGACGATGGCCTGCATCCAGGTGGTGCCGGCCTTGTAGGCAGTGGTGATAACCACGTCGTCGGGGCGCGGCCGGAAGCGGTCCCACCGGCTGCTGTCGAGCAGGTGACCCTGGTAGTCGCGGCTGCGAACGGGCAGGGGTGGGTGATAGCTCATGGTGGTGACCTTATCCATCGCCTATGATCGCACCGTCGCCACGCCGATGCGACTGTTCATCCGGGATCGCAATTCATGAACATCACCGACTACAAGACCTTCGTGGTGGGCAACCCGCCGCCCCATTTCGGCGGCCCCTCCTTCGTCTTCGTCAAGTTGGTCACCGACAGTGGAATTGTCGGCTACGGCGAAGTCTATTCGGTGCCGTTCCACCCCCGGGTGGCGGCACAGATGATCGCCGATGTCTGCGAGCGCAACGTTATCGGCAGCGATCCGTTCAAGATCGAGCGGCTGTGGCGCCGGGTTTACGCCGGCGGCTATACCGGGCGCCCGGATATTTCCCTGATGGGCGTGCTCAGCGGCATCGAGATCGCCTGCTGGGATATCATCGGCAAGGAACTCGACAAGCCGGTGTATGAGCTGCTTGGTGGCCGGGTCCACGACCGCCTGCGGTCCTACAGCTACCTCTACCCCGAGGAAGACGATGGCGCCGATGTCTACAGCGATCCGGTTACCGCGGCGCGGCGCGCCGTGGAATACGCTGATAAAGGTTTCACCGCCATCAAGTTCGACCCGGCCGGGTCCTATTCGGCCTTCGATCCGCGCCAGTTGTCGCTCGAGGCCCTCGACCGCTGCGAGGCCTACACCGCGGCGGTGCGCGACGCGGTGGGCAGCCGCTGCGACCTGCTGTTCGGCACCCACGGCCAGATGACCACGGCCGGCGCCATCCGCCTGGCCCGGCGGCTGGAACGCTTCGACCCCCTATGGTTTGAAGAGCCGGTGCCGCCGGAAAACGTCGACGAAATGGCCCGGGTGGCGCGCCACACCACGATTCCCATCGCCACCGGCGAGCGCCTGACCACCAAGTACGAGTTCGCCGCCGTGCTCAAGGCCCAGGCGGCGTCGATCCTGCAGATGGCGCTGGGCCGGGTCGGTGGCATTCTTGAGGCCAAGAAGATCGCCGGCATGGCCGAGGCCCACTACGCCCAGATCGCGCCGCACCTTTATTGCGGTCCCATCGAGGGCGCCGCCAACGCGCAGATCGCAGCCTGCAGCCCCAACTTCCTGGTGCTCGAAAGCATCCAGACCTGGGGCGGCTTCCACGCCGAGATCCTGAAATTCCCTATGCAATGGGAGGACGGCTACGTCATCCCGCCCGAGGCGCCGGGCATCGGCATCGAACTCGACGAGGCTGTGGCCGAGGCCAATCCCTACACCGGCGAGGCCCTGCATTTGTCGCCAGCGGAAGATCCGATCCAGTAGGATCGGGGCGGAGGATTCCATGACTGGCGAGTTACACCAAGTCATAGCCCTGCCGTCGTTCGTTCTTGGTGACGACGGTCTGCCCGGCGACGACGCCATCGCCGCCTACGAGCGCGACGGGGTGGTCAGCCTCAAGGGCGCCTTCGAGCCCCAATGGATCGAGATGCTGGCCGAGGGCATGGAAATCGCCATCCAGGACGCCGTCGAGCACGACACCGAGTTTGCCATCGCCCAGCCCGGCGAGCCGGGATTCTTTTATTACGACACCTTCATGTGGCAGCGCATCGGCCAGTTCAAGCGTTTCGCCATGGAGTCGCCGGCGGCCGATCTGGCGCGCCGAATCATGCGCTCGGAGTCCCTGCTGTTCTATTTCGACTTCATGCTGGTCAAGGAGCCGGGCACCAGCGGCGAGACCCCGTGGCATTACGACGAGGCCTACTGGCCGGTCACCGGCGAACAGATCTGCAATCTGTGGACCGCGCTTGACGACATTCCCGAAGCCACCGCCTTGCGTTTCGTGCGCGGCTCCCACCGTTGGCCACGGGATTACCGGGCGGTCCACTTCGACCCGGCCCTGCGCTACGCCGACCCGCCCGACAACCCGGCGCCGCCGGACTGGTTTGCCATGCCGGGCGACTTTGAGATCGTCTTTGCCCGGCTTGAGCCCGGCGATTGTCTGATTTTCCAAAGCCGCCGCCATCACAGCGCGCCGGGCAATACCCTCAAGTCAACGCGCCGCCGCGCCCTGGCCACCCACTGGCTGGGCGACGACATTACCTACAACGACAAACCCCAGGAAACCGACCCGCCTTACCGCGGCGAAGGCCTGGTGCATGGCGGGTCCATGGAATGCATGAGTTTTCCGAGAGTTCGCTAGATAGCGACGCCTTCAGCGTCCTTAAGGACGTTTTTGGCTACGACAGTTTTCGCCCCGGCCAGGCCGAGGTGGTGGCGACGTTGCTCGACGGTGGCCACATTCTGGCGGTCATGCCGACTGGGTCGGGCAAGTCTCTGTGTTTTCAAATCCCGGCGTTGCTCACCGGCGGGCTGACCCTGGTAGTGTCGCCCCTGGTCGCCCTCATGGAGGACCAGGTGGCGGCGCTGCGCCTCGCCGGGGTCGCCGCCGAGACCATCAATTCGTCCCGCGACCACGGCACCAACGTGGATGCCTGGCGCCGGGTCGCCGCCGGCGAGACCCGCATCCTCTACCTGTCGCCCGAGCGGCTCATGACCGAGCGCATGCTGGCCGCCCTGGGGCGCCTGCCCCTGGCCCTGATCGCCGTCGACGAGGCCCACTGCATTTCCCGCTGGGGGCCGGCGTTTCGTCCGGAGTACGAGGACCTAGGGCGGCTTGGCGGGTTGTTCGTGGGGGTGCCCATGGCGGCCCTGACCGCCACCGCCGATCGCGCCACCCGCGACGACATCGTCACCAAGCTGTTCGCCGGCCACGGCCGCGCCCTGGTCACCGGCTTCGACCGGCCCAACATCCGCCTCGCCGTGACCATGCGCCAGGACTGGAAGAGCCAGCTACTGGAGTTCGTCCAGGCCCACGCCGGCGAGTGCGGCATCGTCTATTGCCTCAAGCGCAAGCAAACCGAGGAGATTTCGGCCTGGCTCGGCGCCAACGGCATCACCGCGCTGCCCTACCACGCTGGCATGGAGAAGGCGGACCGGACCGCCAACCAGGGCCGCTTCATGGCCGAGCCCGGCGTGGTCATCGTCGCCACCATCGCCTTCGGCATGGGCATCGACAAGGCCGACGTGCGCTACGTCTTCCACACCAACCTGCCGGGCAGTGTCGAGGCCTACTACCAGGAAATCGGCCGTGCCGGGCGCGACGGCCTGGCCTCGGACACCCTCATGCTCTATGGCCTCGACGACATCCGCATGCGCCGCCTGTTCATCGATCAGGAGGACAGCGACGACGACCACAAGCGCCGCGAGCACAAGCGCCTCGACGCCCTGATCGCCTATTGCGAAACGCCGGAATGCCGCCGCCGGGTGCTGCTCGACTACTTCGACGACGAGCCCGCCACCTGCGGCAACTGCGATGTCTGCCTGTCGCCGCCGGACGTGGCCGATGGCACCGCCGAGGGCCACATGGTACTGGCCGCCATGGCCGGCAGCGGCGAGCGCTTCGGCGCCGCCCATCTCATCGACATTCTGCGCGGTGCCGACACCGAAAAGATCAGGCGCTTCGGCCACGACCGCCTCGAGGTCCACGGCATGGGCAGTGAACGGCCCAAGGACGAATGGCGCTCGATCATCCGCCAGATGGTCGCCACCGGCTACCTGATGCTTGACATCCAGGGCCACGGCGGCCTCAGCATGACGACACGCGGCCGGTCCCTGCGCGACGGCGAGGATGTTTTCCACTACCGCCGCGACGCGGTCGAACGCAAACCCGCCAATAAGGTCAAAAAGACCGCCCCGGCCGCCCTCGAACTGTCAGACGACGAAATGGCCCTGTTCGACGCCCTCAAAACCCTGCGCCTGGACCTGGCGCAGACCCGCGGCGTGCCAGCCTACGCCGTCTTCCCCGACCGGGCCCTCGCCGACATGGCCCGGCACAAGCCCGCCAGCGAGGACGATTTCGCCGAAATCCACGGCGTCGGCGCCGCCAAACTGCGCGACTTCGCCGAACCGTTCCTGCGGGCCATCGCCGAGTTCATGGCGGCCGCCGACCCCGTAACAACAGGAGGATAATCATGCCTGACATCGGACCTGACGATTGGGGCGTATCGCCCGAGGCCGCCGCGCTCCACCGGGACATGCTGGTGTGGGACGACCACGGTGGCTTCGCCTACAAGGACGGCGCCATGCTGGCGCAACTGGAGCGCTGGCGCGCCTCGGGTATCGACTACCTGTCGATCAACGCCGCCTACGACGTCAAGCCCTGGACCCTGGCCATCGAGGCCCTGTCCCAGTTCCGCCTGTGGATTCGCGAGCACCCGAAGGACTTTGTCCAGGTCGAGGTGGTGGCCGACATCCACCGCGCCAAGGCCCAAGGTAAGCTGGCGGTGACCTTCGACGTGGAAGGCATGAACGCGCTCAACGGCGACACCGGCATGGTCGATATGTTCTATCGCCTCGGCGTCCGCCACATGCTGTTCGCCTATAACCGCAACAATGAGGCCGGCGGCGGCTGCCACGACGACGATATTCCCCTGACCGATTTCGGCCGCGAGGTGATCCGTGAAATGAACCGGGTCGGCATGGTCGTCGACTGCTCCCATACCGGTTACCGCACCACCATGGACGCGCTGGAGACTTCGGACTCGCCGGTCATCTTTTCCCACTCCAACGCCCGCGCCCTGCGCGACCACGAGCGCAACATCTGGGACGACCAGATCAAGGCCTGCGCCGCCACTGGCGGTGTGGTCGGGGTCACCGGGGTGGGTATATTCATGGGTCCCGACGGCCCCACCATCGACCACCTGGTCGAGCACATCGACCACATGGTCGAGCTGATTGGGGCCGACCATGTGGGCGTCGGCATGGACAGCGTGCTGCATAGCAAGGAGCCCGGCGGGCCGTTTACCCGCAACCGCGACTACTGGCCGGAATCCCAGTATCCCGAAAACGGCACCGGCTACGTACCGCCCGAGGCCATGCCGAGCCTGACCGAGGCATTGCTGGCGCGTGGCTACAGCGCCGACGATGTGCGCGCCATCATGGGCGGCAACTTCCTGCGCATCGCCGAGACGGTTTGGAAGTAGGGGGCAATGCCATGGATGTGGACGGCGGCTGCCACTGCGGTCATGTCACCTACCAAGCCGTGATCGAACCGGACCGGGTGTTCGTCTGCCACTGTACAGATTGCCAGACCTTGTCCGGCGCGACGTTTCGTATCGTGGTGCGGGGTTGACGAGGCGGACTTCAGGCTGCTCTCGGGCACTCTCAAGACCGCCCAAAGCGGCAGGCTGCGCGCTCAGTGTTTCTGCCCGGAATGCGGCACAGCCATCTACGCCACCAGTGTGGGTGACGGCCCCAAGGTCTTCGGGGTGCGTATCGCCACCGCCAGCCAACGGGACTCCCTGCCGTCCGACCGCCACTTCTGGCACGGCTCCGCCCAGCCCTGGCTTGCCGACCTGCGCGCCATGCCGGTCGTGGCCAGGCAGTAGGGCACTTGAACCCAGCTCGCCGTTGGGCGGTAATAGGGGCCGGACGCTTCTCACGGACGGAGATAACGCCATGAAAGTCGACGGCGGTTGCCATTGCGGCCAATTCACCTACGAGGCCGAGGTTGATCCTGACCAGGTCATGCTCTGCCACTGTACCGACTGCCAGACCCTGACCGGCTCAGCCTTCCGGGTGGTGGTCGGCATCGACGAAGCCGATTTCAAGCTGCTCTCGGGGGAACTCAAGACCTACGTCAAGACCGCCGAAAGCGGCCGGCTGCGGGCTCAGACCTTCTGCCCGGAATGCGGCACGGCCATTTACGCCGCCGACGCGGTCCCCGGCGACGGCCCCAACTTCGTCGGCCTGCGCATCGCCACCGCCCGCCAGCGCAATTCCCTGCCCCCTAAACGCCACGTCTGGCACCGCTCGGCCCAGCCGTGGATCACAGCGCTGGACGGGCTGGAGGTGGTCGAGACGCAGCCCTAAACAGGGATGATCAGGGTCGTACCGGCGACATTTACGGTCCGGTCGCCGCCCACCTCAACGGGAGAAATCTCGCCGCTGCTCAGATCGATCTGTTCGCCATTTCCGGCAATGGGAACCGATATCTCCGTGGTGCCGGTGTCGGGCAGGGCGAGGGTAATAGTCCCCGTGTCAGCCTGAAGCTGGACATAGCGCCCGCCGGGGCAGTCGCCCGTGGCGCCGGGACTAAGGTCTCCCTTGACTCGGTTGAGGGCGGCGTTCATGTGGCGCACCAAGTGGAAGCCGGGGCGCGGGTTGTACATACGGTCGAGGACGCCGGCGCGGGGGAAGTAGCCGCGGTCGATGTCCAGTAAGGTGTCGCCAAAGATGGTGACGTTGGGATACGCGGCGGCGCCGGCCATGGCCTCGGCGATGCGGTTGACCGTGAGATGATCGTCGGCGGTCTCCTCGGCCGGGTTGGCGCCGAACATGCGCAGGTGCAGGGAGGCGGCGACGCCGAGGTCGGCGGCCATGGCGCTGGCCATGGCGGCGGTTTCCCAGGGCGACATGTCCAGGGTCAGGCGGAAGACGAAGCCATGGAGGGCGACGGCGAGCTCGGGGCGGGCCAGGACGGCGGCCATCTGGTCCTTGTCGGCGGCCAGGAAGCCCTGGTTGATGGCGTGGTAGTACTTGCCCGCCTCGGCGCGTTGTTCATCGATGGAGCGCAGCCGCGACAGGTAGACCGGCATGGCGACGGCGCGGGCGGCCTCGCCGATGGCGGCGATATCGCGCTCCAGGCTCTCCCAGTTGAGTCCGATCTCCCAGGCCGCGAAGATGTCCTGGTTGGCAGTGATCAGGTCGCGCTGGTGAGGGGTCGGAACGCCGAAGGAGAACAGGGTGAATTCGTGGCCCTGGCGTTTGAGCATGCGCAGGCGCTCGACGTTGTCCGGGGTCTGGAGGTCACGGAACGGCAGCCGGATTTTCCGCACCCCCATTTCCCACAGGGCCATGAGCGGGTAGTCGTTGCGTACCTCCTTGCGGTCGAACTCATCGAGGCCGCCGGTCGGCGGGATCTCGACGATCTCCATCCAGTTGTGGCGCATGTCGAAGCCGAAATCGCCGCGTCGGTTGAGCCGGGGATGGACCGGGGCGACGCGGGCGGGTGGCGCTTGCTCTGGTGAATCCGGTTCGGCCACGGCACCATAGGTGCGGACCACGTCGCAGATGTGCCCGCCGTCATGAACGTGGACCACGAAGTAGCCCAGCTTTGGCTTGTCGTTGCGGCCGAACTCAGCGTCCGGGCCGGGCTTGATCCGATACATCTCGCTGTAGTCGAGGCGCACGAAGGCGGTCGACGGCAGCAGGTAGCAGTCGGTCCCGCCGTGGCGGTAGAACCAGAAATTGTGCACGTGGCCGATGAACAGGGCCTCGACGGCGAATTCCTCCAGCAGTCCGAGCAGCCAGGCGCGGCCCGGCTCACCGATGTTGTCGTAGTTTTCTTCCTCGTCCGGCTTCGAGAAATAGGGCGGGTAGTGGCTGTGCAGGAAAATGCGCTTGCCCTGGTTCGCCGCCAGATCAGCCTCGAGCCAGACCCGTTGCCGTTCCTCCTCGGCGAAGCCCGAATTGATGATCTGGGCGTTGATGATGACGAAATGGCAGCCGTCATGGTCGAAGGATTGGTACTGGGCGCCGAAGTATTGGTCCCACAGGGCTAGGTAATCCTCACGGACGCGCGCCGCCGGGGCCCAGTCGTTGGGCTTGTCGCCGACGTCGTGATTGCCCGGCGTCAGGTACAGCGTGTGCTTGAGGTCCTTGACCTGGTCGTGGAACTGACCGGCGGCCCGGGCGTAGAGGTCGGGAATGGCGGGCACTGGGTGGACCAGGTCGCCGACATTGACCACAAAGGCCAGGTCGCGAGTGTTGAGGTCGCGGATCACGTGGCGCATGCGCCGGTTGGCCAGGCGGTTGGCTTCGTAGGGCGAGTTGCAGTCGTCCTCGCCCTGGTTCACGTGGGTGTCGGTGACGACGCCGAACGAGAACAGGCGCGGGCCGAGGATCGGGGAGATCGCTGTGTCGGCGGTCATGGAAGGCTTCCTGGTCGGGATTATTCGCGGGGCAGACTATCGCGCATCTCGCCGCTGTGTCACCTGTGGGGACTCGGTGGCTCTATATATCCGGATGATGCTCTAGTGCCGATCCTATACAGTAGATTCGCGACGCTGTACGGGAACCACAATAGCGCTGGATGAGGGAGGAAAATCATGGCTGACAGACCAGACGAGGGGACCGGCGGTTGCCTCTGCGGCGCGGTGCGTTTCCAGGCCGAGGGCGAGCCGGTGATGACCGGCCATTGCCACTGCGCCGATTGCCGGCGGCACAACGGCGGGCCGATCGTCACGCTGGTTATCTTCGCGGCCGACAAGGTCCGGTTCACCCAAGGCGAACGCAATATCTACCAGTCTTCGCCGGGGGTGGGGCGGGCGTTCTGCGACCAATGCGGAACTCCGCTCACCATTGAGGGCGAAAACGACGATCCCCGGACGATCGAGTTTCACATCAGCACCTTCGACGATCCCGACGCTTACGTGCCCACCCTGCATTGGTATCACAGCCGGCGGATCGCCTGGTTCGACGTCGCCGACGGTCTGCCCCGCTATGACGGCCTGGATGGCGATGGCAAAACGCCCCACCGCCACGGCCCGGTAACGGATGGTCTGCCAATGCTCTAATCAAACCGGCGTTGCGACCCAAACCAGGCCATGCCAGGTTCCAGCAACGTCATCGTCAACCGTAAAATCGCGCGATTCATCACGCCGTAGTTTCAGCCGCGCCATGCCACGGTAATAGATAGCCCGAACCAAATCCTATAAGCTTTGCAGCATTCCACGCCACGACGAGACGATTGTGGGGAACGATGTCGATCGCCGGGGGTCTTGCAATCGCCATTGCGGAAACACGATTGAGGGCATGCGTTATGAACTTCAGTAACCGGCGAGTTTTGATAACTGGATCGACTCGAGGTATCGGGCGGGTCACG